>CAZGDT010000082.1:0-6810 GCA_964524245.1 uncultured Eubacterium sp.
CGGAACTCGAACTTGTTGCCGGTAAAGGCAAAGGGCGACGTGCGGTTGCGGTCGGTCGTATCGCGCGGGAAACGCGGCAAAATGTCCACGCCGATGTCCATCTCGGAGGCTTCCTTCTGCTCGTAATCGGATTTGCTGGCCAGCGCCTCCAATACGCCCGTCAGCTCCTCGCCCAGGAAAATCGAAATGATTTCAAAAGCTGTCATTGGCGCCACCGTCTACGCTTCGCTTCGGTCCTCGCTGATCGGATGTCCACCGGACATCCAGCGACCTTCCTATGTATTCCGGCAAGCCGGTCATTGGTGTCGGGAGGCTACCACCCTGTCATGGGTACTTTCCTATGGCTTCCGCCATGCTACTAATATATCATTTTTCCTGTCACAATTCAACGATTTTCGTCAATTCACCTGTCCTTTTTTTATTCTTCCACTGTCTGCTTTACATTTTTGTCTTTCACCATCTCATGGAAATTCGTATTAAATAACCGGTACAGACTGCTGTCTTTTTTCATGGTATTGTCAAATGGTACGATTTTATCTCCAAACCGGATAAGCCCCATTCCCGGATCTGCACCGTTGACACAGGCTAACTGCTCCGCTGAAATGGAAAATAAATCTTCCACGGCTTCCCTGTCCATGGTTCCCTGGTCGAGAAGAAGCATAAACTCCGAATTGGATACCATGGTTTTTGTGGAACGGTTCCGTTTTGCATCAATCAGGTTCTGGCTCATACCGGTACAGATACCGCCACGCTTACGGACCTCACGCCACATCTTCTCCAGCGCATGTAAACTGTATTCCTCTCCCCACAGTTCATGCATTTCATCCACATATACCCAAGTGGCAACTCCGTCGGACTGGTTATACTTAATCTTTGCCGTGATACTTTCAATCATGACAAGCATTGCCATTGCCCGCATACGTTTTCCCAGTTCTGAGAAACCATATACCGTAAAGCGGTTTTCATCGGATATGGATTGTTCTCTGGCAAAAATATCAAGGGTGCCGTCTGCAAATACTTCCAGCTGCTCCACCAGTTCCTGTGCCGCTTCATTTTCTTCCTGATTTTTGGCAATTATATCACGCATTACCGGAATCGTCGGTGACTCCAATCGTTTTTTCCTTCTCCTTTTATCTTTCACCCGCTTAAAATAACCGGTGTACATTTCACGGACAGCCCTGTCGATAACCGCTATGTGACGGCTGGTAAGCGGTGTCGGTTTCAATGCCTGCTCGCAGATGGCATAAGCAAACTCTGCCTTTTCTGCCACAAACTTGTCCTGATCCGGAACCACATCCGGCACATGAAACGGATTCACATAATATACATTTTCTGCGGATTGTGTCAGATTGATATACTGACCGCCCCAGGCAGCTGCAATATCCTTGTATTCCCCCATAGGGTCCACAACGATAATGTCATCCCCGGAAAAACATAATACCTGTCCCATTTCTGATTTTTCATTATAGGATTTACCGGAACCCGGAACACCAAACACCATCCCGTTTCCATTCTTCAATAATTTACGGTTTCCGATGATCAGATTTTTGGATACCTTGTTAAATCCATAGCAGTATCCCAAATCATCATGGATTTCCTGCACATTAAATGGGATAAAAATAGAAAGTTCCTCCGAAGTAATGGTCCGCATGGTATCTACAAACCTTGCCCCGGTTGGCAAAGATGTATTCAGGGCATCCAGCTGTTTATGGGAGTGCGGAACAATGTCCATGTTGTGTGTTTTTCCTATGATACGGACTTTTTCCGTACGTTCCTCCAGTTCTTCCATCGAAGAAGCTTTTACCACAATGGTAATTCCTACATAAAGCAGCCGTTCGTCAAAGGAAGAAATCCGGTCAAGCATTTCCTCCGTATCTCTTTGCTGCTTTCTTCTCTCATAATTGATATTGGTGGAATAGTCCCCATTTTCGTTTTTCAGTTCCTGCTCACGATTAATACTTCTTTCGTTGGACATATACTTTTTCATTACCATCCGGTACGCCGCATCATTATCCAGCGGTTCCACATCCATCGTATAAATGATTGGGAAATTCATATCGGTGAGTTCATTTAGAAACTGATCCGTCAAACCATTCGGATATTTTCTGACAAACATTACACAGGCGCAGCTGCCTCCTTCCATCTCCAGATGCTCCGGGTGCTCCCGCAGGGAAGTATTGATAATGTCATTCCTCCAGTCCCTTTTCAGATGCAGATATTCATCCCAGTCAAAAGAAAAAGATGCCTCGTCACCCATGCGGTAATAACTGTGTAATGCCCGCAGGCGTTCCGTGGCATCTAACGGTATCAGACAGCTTCCCAGCCGGTGAAATAACTGCTGAATGGAAAACTCGATCGTATTAAAATATGTTTTTGCACTTTCATAATCCGGCTTTCTGCAGCTGACAATGAAATATTTAGATTGCAGCAAGCCTCCTCTCCCTTCCTCCAGCCGCTCCTCAATCAGCTTGTGATATTCTCTTGCCAAAGGCTCCATTTCCTTACTCACAGCCTTCTGTAATATTTCTTCCTTCAGCCTTCCATTATCCGCATAATGATTGGATACTAATATTTTGTAACTGACATTCATGGAACGAAGCAGCGTTTCAAACCGCTTCCCGGTTTCCTCTTTTTCCTCTTCATCCTGCGTCGAAAAGTTAATATCTTCAAACAGATACATCTTATCAAACTGATGGATTTTCTTTTTCCCACCGTTTTTATTCATGGGACTTTCCAGTTCAAAAATACCGTTTTCGGCAATCCGGCATATCGGGATGGTATCCTGAATACAGAGAGGAACCCTGTAGATTCGCTCCGTCTGTGGTGTATGTGTTTCTTTTTTTAATAGTTTTAACATTGTTTTTCCTTTTGTATTTTGAGACGCCAAAAAAGAACTTTCATCGTTTCTTCCGGTGCAAATGTTCTTCTTTCTTCTCTTCCTTCCTTTCTTTTTTTTGCAGCTGTTACCACCGGAGCAGCTTCCTGATTTCCAATCTCTTCCACTTTCTGTTCCATATACTGAGCAGCCCGGTTCAAAAACTCCGCAATACTTCCGGACTTTTCTTCTTTGATGGGATTGATGTCTATTTTACATTCTCCAATATAAAATTCGCTTTCATGGAACAAGTTAAAAAGGTCATCTTCCCCTGATATTCCCTGATACTCCGCAACAATGTCTAAATCCGAAGAATCTTTTTCCATCCCCCGGCATCTGCTTCCGTAAATCATGACTTCTCCAAACTGCACCGGAAGGTGATATTCCCGCACTTTCTCAAACAGGAAATCCCGTACCTCATTTTCTATCTCTCCGGCACTTTTTCCATCCACCGGACGAAAATATCTTTCTGTTTTTTCACGAAAATCAGCAATCACCTTTTCTTCCGCTTCTGTCCGGCGGTATCTTTCCACAAAGAAATCATCCACCTTAGTAAATCCTATCGAATCCACATAAAAAGCTTTTTTCTCCGCTGCATCCTCTATTACGATAACATCACTTACCGACAGCGAATGTCCGGTAAATCCTTCCGGACGATACCGGTTGAATCGTTCATACAGGGTATCTAAGGATTCGCCCGGCTTTAACTCTCCTTGATATCCGGATTCATAATCACTAACATTTACCGACAGTCCTTTCTGCTTCACATCATTCATTCCCATGAAGCGATAGGCTGCTCCATTACTTTTGTCTTTGATTTGCAGTATCTCATAAGTGGCAGGAGACATCCCCGGATAGGATACCTCCTGCTCCTTTACGTTATCTGCCACATGGACAATATGATTGGAATACAGACTTTTATTAAACAGTTCCGGGTGTGTTTCTCTTATACTCAGCATTTTTCCCGTTCTGCCTGCCACAATCACATGATCATAAAAATCAATATCCAGTAAAATCCCCGCATACATCATTTTTTCCGTTACATCCCGGTCCATTTGACTCATTTGCAGTTCTGAGGAAGGATGGTTATGAAGCATTATCATAGCCGCTGCATTGGAAAGAATTGCAGATTTATATAATTCTCTTCCGGTTACCAGCGAAGCGTTGATACTCCCGATACTGACCACATTGAAGTTAATGGGATGTCCCTTGCTGTCAAGATTCACGACACATACTTCCTCACGATCCAGTTCTGCCATCACGGAAGCCATAACAGAGATTGCTTTATATGGAGTATCAATCGTTTCCGCACTGAATAATCCATCCCTATCTACCAGCTTCAGACGCACATCCACCTGCTTTAATTTCTTACTCACGAGAAACCACCTCCATCGTAATGACAAGCATGGTATCCTCTGTTTTCTTTTCGATAAGTTCTTTTAATTCTTCCAGCGAATGGATTTCCATACCGGTATTTTTTATACCACTCATACTTTTTATCCTCCCTTAATGACCTCTGCTACCATGTTTCACCGGCTCATGTTTTTGCTCCTGTTTTCGTTCCCTTTCCGGAGCACAGATACTTAATTTATGTGCCTTTGCATCGTACTGATATATCCGGTCGGATAAAAACTCTTCTGCCGACACACAACGGGCATTTACGGAACGAACCATGTTCTGCAGTTCCCCCGGTTCCATATCCGCATCTTTACTTAAAACGAGTACCTCATGCACAGAGGAAGGGAGAACAAAGAAATCTCCCCCCAGCTTATCCGCCACCATTTTTTGCACGTTTTCATGAAACATGTTGACGGCACCATTGATTTTTGATTCATTGGTAACACAATATAATTCAAATCCGACATCCGGCAGCATGTCTCTTACATACTCTTTGGCTTCTTCCTCAGAAAGTCCTTCACCTGCCGCCATATCCCCGGCCATCATTTCCACCATCATATCTTTTAACGGGGTAATTATTGTTGGAGAAATCTTCTCCACATTGTCCATTGCCTGCGTATGCAATTCTTCCACGCTGACACCGTACTCTCCCATAAGATAATCTGTAATCGCTACAGAACTGATACCCTCGCTGTCATTCGTCACTTGAATGTGATAGGTAACCGCCAAATCTTCTTTCCGGGTATATGGAGTGTTTTCCAGTCTCTTACTGTTTTGCTCCAGATTTACCACTCTTGGGAAAATATGCTCCTTTATCTTTTCATAATTTTTCAAATCATCCATCCGCACCTCAAATGACCGGTCAATGACAGGCTCAATATTTTCGATATAAATATCTGCCGCACGGGAAACAATCTCGTCCAAATCCTTTCCGTTCTGATACTGTTCATACAGTGGATTCAGATAAATATTGGGAGATATATTACTGTCCGGATTGCGAATGATTAATCCATCCAGCACAACATCATTATTTTTTACCACCGGATGAATGGAAATCTGTGCTTTTTCAAATTTTTCCGGCATATAATCCAGTACATTTTCTTTTACATATTCTTTAAATTCACTATAACTTTTCATTTTTTCTTCCCTCATTTCTTCCTGTCCGGACATTATGTCCAAACGTAATTTAATGTGTCCTGTGTATTTTCTTTGTTTCTTTTTCCGTCGGTTCTCTTGGATTTGCATGGTATCCCGTTCTTTCTTCCCCGACCGCCGAAAGCCCCTGTAAAATCTTTGTATGGTCAAATGGTTTCATGCAGCCGCTTCCCGAATCATACTCATACGCAGCCCGGTTTCTAAACTCTGCCGAAGCTAAGACAGAATTTCCAAGTCTGCCAAGAACCGACTGCAGGTATACCACGGTATCCTGTTCTGCTTTTGGTACAATCAGATATTCTGTATCAGAAATCGGAATAGCATAATAATCACCGTCCATGTACTCCGCCATCTGCTTCCGCATTTCCATACTGTCAAAATTGTCTGTATTCCGCTCCGCAGAAAAACAAACAATCTCATTTTCTTCCTCCGGTAAGGCATCCGATAACAGTTCTCTTGCCCGTTCTTCGGATATTTCATATTCCTCCATAAATTCCGGCAAAAGATGTTCCATCATCCACTCTCCCAATGGTATAACCGCCGGCTTTGATTCCGGTATGGGTTCTTCTCCCCGCTCATCCATATCGAGCAGTGCATCCAATTCCGAAAGCCGCTCCATTTTCGCTTTTAATTCCTCTTCTGCCGCAAATGGTTTCTGCACCTCCACCTTAGCCGTTTCCAGCTGGTGCATCACATTTTCAAGTTTTGTCTCTGCTTCGGTCAGTTCCTTCTCCATTCCTTCCAGCACATTGTTAATTCTGGTGATGTTGCCAAAGGCATCCGAACCAATTTCAAGATTGTGGCTCAATTCTCCTTTCAGATTCATGACAAATTTTCGGTTAAAAGAATCAAAACCGATTTTCATGACAAATCCGGCATATTCCCCAATCTGTGCAGGCTGCTGTAAGGATTCCATTCCTTTGCACATGGCAATAATGGCAGTTCCCGCTTCCTTTTTGTCCTGATAAATCCGATTACCGACTTTCATCACAAAATCATCTTTGTCCGGAGACATATTTTTACGTGCCGTTTCGATATCTGCCTCAAATCCACGAATGCGCTCCCTCAGCGTTTCTATCTGTTTGGGATAATTCTTTGCGATGTTATCCTCCAGCCGGTAAATCTGACTGGTGTGGTTTGCTTTCATCAATTTCAAACGGGAAACCTGTATATCCAGATCCATCTTTTCCCGGATATAGGGATTTCCGGTGGCAAGTGCTTTGACCTCGGCATAAGTAAGTGCCGCCTCATCCACATCCTCACAGCTCCGCACCGGCGATTTACTGGTCATAATCTGACTGATGAATTTCTGCTTATTTTCGATCACCTGGTCGGGTAGGTCAGCGGTATTACTACCGCCTTCCCCCCTAAGAACCGTACGT
>CAZGDT010000083.1:0-6803 GCA_964524245.1 uncultured Eubacterium sp.
TCCCGGCTTTACTTCGGAACTGCATCGGCTTGCTCAATGCCATTTTATTAATCATATGATACATGATTTTATTCTTATTTTTTAAATACATCCACAGTTCCTCGCGCTTCTGAAGACTTTCCTCTGAGCCTTCCTTAATCAGAAATACCGAACTCACCGTCATCATCATAGTCAGATATTTCACCATGTAAGCACGAAGTTTTTTATTTTTTATTTTCGTCAGATCATAATCATCAATCATCAGCTTATTCACTTTAATCTGCTGGTCAATTCGTCCAATCATAACTTTTTCATTAACGGACTGATCTTCCCTTCCAATGAAATAACGATACAAATCAACATTCACATAGTACATTTTTTTCACAAAAGGAAGGGGATGATATACAAAAAAATTGTCTACATAAAAGGTATGTTTCGGCAGCTCCAGCTCACACTCCCTAAGCATTTTCGTACGATAGATGACAGAATGCATCAATATATTCTGACTCACCTTACCACGCTTCACATCCTCCCATGCAAAAACCCTATTCTCCGGAAACACACCGGTATAACGAATAACTTTATGTTTATGAAGACTCGGCTTCTCATACACATAATTCGCAAGAAGCATATCAACGCCTGAACCGTCTTCCACAAATCCCCGAAGAACGTCCAGAACTCTCAAAAAGGCATCCCTGTCAAACCAGTCATCACTATCGAGCACTTTATAATACAATCCGGATGCATTGGCAAGTCCGGCATTGACAGCAGCTCCGTGCCCTCCGTTTTCCTGATGAATAGCGCGAACAATCGTAGGATACTCCTTCTGAAGTCTGTCCGCTATCTCAGCGGTTTTGTCGGTGGAACCGTCATCCACAAGAAGTATCTCCACATCCTCTCCACCCACAAGTGCCGTTTCTACGGCGTGTTCCATATAATCCTGTGAGTTGTAACACGGTATGGCAACAGTCAGCAATTTCATATTTATCCCTTCTTCCTTATAATTGTTCTGCCAGCGTGAGCGCGCGGTCTACAATGGCATCAATGTTGTAATATCTGTATTCGGCAAGTCTTCCCAATAAATAAAAATTCGGAATCTTCTCTGCCAGTGCCTTATAGCGCCGGAACAAAGCGTCATTTTCTTCATTGTTGATGGCATAGTAAGGAATTTCTCCCTCTTTTCCGCCATAAGGCATCGGATACTCTTTTACAATGGTCGTGTCCGGTGCATCTAATTGTCCGGACAGATACTTGAATTCCGTAATTCTGGTAAAATCTTCTGACACGGTATAATTCACCACACCATGGCTCTGATAAAATTTTTTGTCATAATGTTCAAAATCAAATCGAAGGGAGCGATACGGCAGTCTTCCAAAACGGCAGTCAAACAGTTCGTCCAGCGCACCCGTAAAAATAATACGACCGCCAAAAGGCTTCCCCTCAAACAGAACAGGATTCTCCGCTTCCGGATTAATTGTCAATACTTCTTTTGCCTCACAATTTAAGCGTACATCAATGCCGGGATAGTCAAGCATTTTTTCAAAAATCGGAGTAAAACCGTGCAGAGGCAGTCCCTGATAAGTATCCTGAAAATATCGATTATCATAAGAAAGCAGCACTGGCACACGTCCGGAAACGGCAGGGTCAATATCTTTAGGAGATTTTCCCCATTGCTTCATCGTATATTTCAAAAAAACATTTTCATATACATATTGCGCAATTTCCTGCAACTCCTCATTCGGATGATTCATAAGTTCCAAAATCGGGACCCTCGCACCTTCGCCAAAATTATCCAGAAGAAGCTTCTCCAAATGAGGTGCACGTTCACCATATACCAGTTTCAGTGTATTCAGATTAAAAGGAATGGGCAATTCTCTTCCGTACACATTTCCCACTACTTCATGGCGATAATTATACCACTCGGTAAAACGTGATAAATATTCATACACTCTGGCAATATTGGTATGAAATATATGCGGACCATATTGGTGAATCAATATGCCGTGTTCATCCGGCCGGTCATAACAGTTCCCCCCCAAATGATCTCTGGCATCCAGAACAAGTACGCTCTGTTCTTTCTTTTCTGCCAACTCTCTGGCAACTACTGCTCCTGCAAATCCGCTGCCGATTACAATACTATCGTACATAACGTTCCTCCATTACTATGAAAACACTACTATTTTCACCATTATATCAAATTCAGCGAATGATATCCACTACTAATTTCAGCGGTTCCGGCTTGTCATCACCAATCACAAAACAGGAGCTCAACATGGTGAGTGCCGTCTGAATTTTTTCCGGCCGGCCACTGTAACAAACGGCAAGTGTCTCCCCCTGCCGCACGTAATCTCCTATTTTTTTCTTCATTCGTATGCCGGCACTATAATCTATCACACTTTCCTTCGTTTCTCTTCCTGCTCCGAGAACCCCGGAAGCCACACCGATTCCTGCGGTGTTCATGGCGGTAATGTAACCGGCTTCCGTCGCTTTCAGCTCATCAGTAAAAGAGGCTTTCGGAAATTTTTCCGGATGTTCCAGATAGCTCACATCGCCTCCCTGTGCCGCCGTCATGGCCTTCAGTTTTTGAAACGCACGACCGCTTTCCAGTGCATCTTTCGCCATCCTTTTTCCCTCCTCGTAGGAAATTCGGGAATCACCGGAACCAAGAGAAATCATCATGCCCGCAAGTGCCAGACATACTTCCCTTACATCTTCTTTTCCTTTTCCCTGCAGTACTTGAACTGCTTCAATCACTTCGAGATTATTACCAATCGCTTCTCCAAGCGGCTCATCCATGGACGTCAGCAGAGCCACTGTCTTTTTTCCGGCACGATTGCCAATGGCAACCATCTGACGTGCAAGTTTCTTTGCTTCGTTTACATCATGAATGAAAGCACCGCTTCCCGTCGTCACATCAAGAACAATTCTGTCACTCCCGGCAGCAAGCTTTTTACTCATAATGGATGCTGCAATAAGCGGAATGCTTTCCACTGTTGCCGTCACATCGCGGAGAGCGTACAGAAGTTTATCCGCCGGTGCCAGATTCGCAGTCTGACCAATTACACTAATGCCGTGTTCTTTCACATTTTGAAAAAATTTCTGTTTATCCGTAAAAACACAAAATCCGGGAATGGATTCTAATTTATCAAGTGTTCCGCCGGTAAATCCCAGACCCCGGCCACTCATTTTGGCTACCGGTATACCGCACGCCGCCACAATGGGTCCAACAATCAGCGTCGTTTTGTCACCGACACCGCCGGTAGAATGTTTGTCCACTTTGATACCGTCAATCCCCGACAAATCAACAAGTTCTCCCGAATCACGCATTGCCATTGTCAAAGCCGTCAATTCACCATCCGTCATCCCCTGAAAACAGATTGCCATCAACATTGCCGACATTTGATAATCCGGTATTTTCCCTTCTGTATAACCCACAATCATTCTGCTAATTTCTTCTTCCGAAAGTTCCTTCCCCTCTTTCTTTTTCTGAATAAGATCAACAAACCGTTCCTTTCCCATAAGCAGATTCTCCTTTCAACATTTTAGTTTAATACGGATTCTTTCATATAACGGAATATTTGTACACAAAGCGTAGGCAAAAAAGCCAGTACAATAATCTCCAGCCATTGAATTGCATGCAGCGGTGCCGTTAAAAACAAATTTTGCATTACCGGTATAAGCAGAACTGAAAGAAGTAAAACAACACCGGCAGCAAATGCGGCAATACTCCATTTATTGCCGGTCAATCCTATGCGGAAAACGGAATGCTCGCTTCTGCACGTAAAACCATGAAACAGACGGGCAAGTGTCAGTGTAGCAAATGACATTGTGGAAGCTGTCTTTGCATTCTGCTCCAATCCAAAATAAAAAGCGGTCTGTGTCGCAACACCAATTAATATACTGAAACATATGAGCTGCAAAGAAAACTTCTTCGTAAAAATACCGGTTTTCCGATCTCTTGGCGCATGTGTGAGCAAACCGGAATCCGCAGGTTCCATACCAATGGCCAGTGCCGGCAGAGAATCCGTAAGCAGATTAATGAACAAAAGATGTACCGGTTCAAATGGTGTGGAAAGTGACAAAAAGGAACAAAACAGCACAACCAGAATTGCGGCCATATTTCCTGACAGCAAAAACTGAATTGCATTAATAATATTTCGATAAACATTTCTTCCGTTCAAAACTGCTTTCATAATTGTGGCAAAATTATCATCTGCCAGAATCATGTGGGAAGCATCTTTGGCCACTTCGGTACCGGTAATCCCCATAGCCACACCAATATCTGCTTTTTTCAATGCAGGAGCATCATTCACCCCGTCGCCTGTCATGGCGGCAATGGCACCGTTCCTCTGCCATGCCGTAACAATACGGATTTTGTTTTCCGGCGAAACTCGTGCATAAACGGAGATTTTATTTAGTTTTTCATCCAGTTCTTCATCTGACATAGCATCCAGTTCCGGTCCTGTTATCGCAATGTCTCCTTCCCGGTAAATGCCAATCTGACGGGCAATTGCCGTAGCAGTCACCTTATGATCCCCGGTAATCATAATTGGTTTAATTCCCGCTCTGACGGCACTGGCTACAGCCTGAAATGATTCTTCACGCGGCGGATCCATCATCGATACAAGACCGGTAAAAATATAATCACATTCTTCCTCCCGGTCAAGTACGGCATTTTCGCCGCATTCCTTGTACGCAAATGCCAGAACCCGCAATCCCTTTTCTGAAAATTCCCGGTTTTGGCGTAATATTTTTTCTTTATCCTGCTCCGTCATGCGGCGAATCTCACCACCTGCATAAATACGGGTTGTCCGCCCCAAAAGTACATCTACGGCTCCTTTTGTAAAAACGGTAGGAATGCCATGTACACGGTATTTCGTGCTCATTAATTTCCGTTCGGAGTCAAAAGGGATTTCTTCCATACGCGGCATGAGACTGCGAATATCTTCTTCCGTAATACCTGCTTCCGTAAAACCTTTTCTCGCCATATCAAGAAGACAGGTTTCCGTCGGATCTCCGATGGATTGAGCCGACTGAATGCTGGAATCATTATTCAAAACCGCATTATACAAAAGGTAGCGGTGAAGCGCAGACGTAAGTTTCAGTTCCTCCGGAGTCAGACACTTATCGTCGATATATATTTGCTGAACCGTCATTTTGTTCTGTGTCAGTGTTCCGGTTTTATCCGAACAGATAACGGATACACACCCCAGGCTTTCCACTGCTTTTAAGTCCTTTATGATGGCATTGTCTGCCGCCATTTTTCTCGTACCCATTGCCTGCACAATCGTTACAATCGAACCTAGCGCTTCCGGAATGGCAGCAACCATCAGCGCCACGGCAAACATCAGTGCCGGCAGCATTTCTTCTCCCTGCCATATTCGGATTCCAAATACAAAAATACTGATAAGGATAATAACAAAAGCAAGAACTTTGCTGAAATTATCCAGGCTCACCTGAAGCGGTGTTTTCCGTGACTTCGTATCATTCATAAGGGCAGCAATTTTACCGATTTCCGTATTCATACCGGTTCCGGTCACTAACACATGAGCTCTTCCGTAAGTTACAAGACTTCCGGAAAATACCATATTGTACCGTTCGGCCAATGCTGCATCCTCATCCATTGTTCCTTCTTTTTTATCTACATTTGCCGACTCTCCCGTCAGAGAACTTTCGTTAACCTGCAGTGAGAAATTCTCCAAAATTCTTCCATCGGCTACAATGACGTCACCTGCTTCCAACAAAAGGATATCTCCGGGAACAACTTCTTTGGAGAGAACCTCCTTCGGTGTCTTATCCCGCAGCACCTTCGCTTTTGGCGATGACAGCTCACGCAGAGAATCCAGTGATTTTTCTGCTTTTACATACTGCACTGTTCCCAGAACAGCATTCAAAATGATTACGGCAAAAATAACGAAACTACTTTCCCCATTACCGGAAAAAATAGAAACAATCGCTGCGATAATAAGAATTACAACAAGTAAATCAGCAAATTGTTCCACAAAAACACAAAACGTGCTTTTTCTGTTTTTTTCTTCCAGTCTGTTTTCGCCATACTGCTCCAAAAGCTGTTCGGCCTGTTTTGAAGATAATCCGTCAAGCGTTCCGTACCGTTGCTTCAACTCTTCTTTCGTCATCCGATAAATTTCTTTCACATGCAACCTCCTGATTTCCTGTTGTGCATAAAGAAAAAGACTCCTTGCGCACAACAAATGTACGCAAAAAGTCTCGTTTAACAAATTCCGTTCCCCGGCCTCCGGTCTTTAAGACGTCCTGACGAAAACCGGGACACGCCCTTCATACAGAGCATGCAACTACTCCCCTTTTGCACTATTAATGTAACACAGTGATAAACAAAAGTCAAAGAAAACCTTTTAGAAATGGGAAGTTTGCACCCATTTTCTTTTTATGATATACTGTTTTCTAACATTATATGCATATGAAAATGGAGGTACACATGATGGAACAGGTTAACATTATGAATCACCCGCTGATTCAACACAAAATATCGATTTTACGCAATGAAAAAACCGGAACAAATGAGTTTCGTAAACTCATTGAGGAAATAGCCATGCTGATGGGATATGAAGCACTGCGGGATTTGCCGATAGAAGATGTTGAGGTAAAAACTCCGATTGAGACGTGCCTGACACCAATGATCGCCGGAAAAAAACTGGCCATCGTTCCCATCCTCCGTGCCGGTCTTGGCATGGTCAGCGGCATTTTGTCTCTGGTTCCCTCGGCAAAAGTGGGACATATCGGACTGTATCGTGATGAGGAAACACATGAACCGCATGAATATTATTGCAAACTTCCGGAGCCAA
>CAZGDT010000084.1:0-6688 GCA_964524245.1 uncultured Eubacterium sp.
ATCGCGCATGGCTTCCGTATACTCCCTGCCGGTAATATATCCCTGGTTTCTCATATACATGAGAACCGTGGTGCGTTTGGCAGCATTATTATCAGGATGTGAAATCGGGTTGTATGCAGAAGGATTTTGTGTAATGCCCGCAATAACAGCACATTCAGACAGCGTCAGTGCAGATACGTCTTTATTGAAATATCGCTTGGAAGCAGCCTGTACGCCCAAAGTATTCTGTCCCAGATTAATTGTATTGAGATAATATTCCAAAATCTGATTCTTTGTATATTTTTTTTCAATTTGGACGGCAAGATACTGTTCCTGTATTTTTCGTTTCAGTTTTTGAAAGAAAGTGTCTTCTCCGCCGCCCTGGAACACCTGGTTTTTTAAAAGCTGTTGTGTGAGTGTGCTGGCTCCCTGCGAGAAGTTTCCCCTGTTGCGGAGTCCCTGTGAAAAAGCCCGCAGAATACCCTGTGTATCAACGCCGTTGTGAATGCGGAATCGTTCGTCCTCAACGGCGATGAAGGCATTTTGAAGTTTGTCCGGGATTTGCTCTAATGTTACATATTCGCGGTTGGCATCTTTTCCGACCAGAGTCTGGATTGTGTTGCCTTCACTGTCAACAATCGTTGTTGTGTACCCTTGAGGAACAAGCCGGACGGAATCCGCATCCGGAGTCGAGGATATAATGCTGTTGTAGGTGCCGGCTATAAAACTGGCGATAAAAAAACACAATAAAATCAGCCCGATTAGAATCAGGCGTATTCCGATAAGCTGCATTTTATGAAAACGGTGGACGGCAAAAGATTCCAGACGGTGTGTTCTTTTTGAAATCTCCGTGTGGCTGAAATTCATAATATCATCCTTTCTGGCCGATATGGAACCGGTTATCCATAGTATAACAAAAAGTCTTGAAAAGGGAAAGCGCAATTACTATAATAAGATAGTGAAACATGACAGTGAACAGCATAAGAAAGGAATGAATTCGATGGAAGCCTCATCCAAAATACTATATAAAGGCGGGAAGGGAGAAATTGTGGAAAAAAAATCCCGCTTTATTGCCAGCCTTTTTCCCGTGAAGACAGAGGAAGAAGCCTTGGAAAGAATCACCGCCATCCGGAAACAGTATTATGATGCCAGACATAACTGTTTTGCTTACGTAATTGGTGAGAATGCGGAAATAAAACGGTGCAGTGATGACGGAGAACCATCCGGAACGGCAGGAAGACCAATGCTTGATGTTTTAGAAGGATTGGAAATTACGAATGCCGTGGCAGTGGTGACCCGGTATTTTGGCGGAACACTTCTGGGGACCGGAGGATTGGTGCGGGCGTATTCTTCTGCTGTGAAGGAAGGACTTGCAGACTGCATTGTGCTGAGCAGAGAAGACGGATACCGGCTGGTAATTGTGACGGATTATAACGATGCAGGGAAGATACAATACATTGCGCGGACAAGGCAGCTTCATGAATTATCCTGTGAGTACGCGGATGACGTGAAGCTTGAGTTTCTGGTGGAGGAGAATGAGACAGCCGCTGTGGAAGCAGAGATTACTGAGAAGACATCCGGAAGGGCGCAGATGGAACGTGTTGAAAAATTGCAGTATGGACGACAGAATGGTCAGGTCATTTTGTTATAGAGAAAAGAAATGGAGTTGTCGATGAATTTATTGGATTACATGAATGAACAAAAAAAAGAGACGGAGTCACCGCTTGCTTCCCGTCTTCGCCCGACTACACTGGATGAAGTGGTGGGACAGCAGCATATTATCGGGAAAGATAAGCTTTTATACCGGGCAATTAAGGCAGACAAGTTAAGCTCGATTCTTTTTTACGGACCACCGGGAACAGGGAAAACAACTTTGGCGAGAGGGATTGCGAACACGACCAGTGCGGCATTCCGGCAGATAAATGCCACATCTGCCGGGAAAAAAGATATGGAAGAGGTAGTGGCAAAAGCAAAAGAGAATTTGGGAGCCTACGGAAGAAAAACGATTCTTTTTATTGACGAGATTCATCGTTTCAATAAAGGGCAGCAGGATTATCTGCTTCCTTTTGTGGAAGATGGAACTCTCGTATTGATAGGAGCCACGACGGAAAACCCCTATTTTGAGGTGAATGGAGCTCTTCTTTCGCGTTCCGTGATTTTCGAGCTGAAACCGTTGGAAAAAGAAGATATAAAAAAGCTGTTGATTCGGGCGGTACAGGATGAAGAAAAGGGACTTGGCACCTATCAGGCGGTTATTGATGATGAGGCACTTGATTTTCTGGCAGATGTGAGTGGCGGAGATGCAAGAATGGCACTCAATGCCATTGAACTCGGAGTTCTCACAACGGAACGGGGTGAAGATGGGAAAATAAGTATAGATCGTAAAACGGCAGAGGAGTGCATACAAAAAAGAAGATTACGCTATGACAAGACGGGAGACAATCATTATGATACAATATCTGCCTTCATAAAAAGTATGCGGGGTTCCGATCCGGACGCTGCCATATATTATCTGGCAAGAATGCTTTCTGCCGGGGAAGACATCACATTTATAGCCAGAAGGATTATGATTTGCGCGGCAGAAGATGTGTCTAATGCAGATCCGCAGGCACTTGTGGTGGCGGTATCCGCAGCACAGGCAGTAGAGCGTCTTGGTATGCCGGAGGCGAGAATCGTTTTGGCACAGGCGGCTTCTTATGTGGCGTGTGCACCAAAAAGCAATTCAGCGATTGTTGCGATTGACAAGGCGGGCGAATATGTCAAAAATCATCCGAATTATCGCATTCCGTCATATCTGATGGATGCTCATTACAAAGGAGCCGCGAAATTGGGACACGGCATCGGATATCGGTATGCGCATGATTATGAAAATCATTATGTAAAGCAGAATTATTTACCGGAAGAAGTAGAGAAAGAACGATTTTATCAGTTGTCTGATAATGGCTATGAGGCAGTGATAAAAGAGTATTTCGATAGAATTGGTGCAAAAAAAGATGACTGACAGGAGGTTATTTGATGGAAGAAAAAAAAGAAGTTCAAAGTTCTTATACGAAAGGCCAGAGGATTGTTGCCCTGATCGGAGTGATTTTTTTAATTGGATTATATGTGGTGACGCTTATATCAGCATGTATAACATCGCCGGCGACACCGGAATTGTTTAAGATGTGTATTGGGTCCTCTATCCTTTTGCCGATTATGTTTTGGCTGTATATTCGTTTTGCAAAACTGTTTATTGACAGGGACAAAGAAAAAAACGGGCTACATCAGTAGCCCACTTTTTTCCCTTTCTTAGTCATGTATCCGCTAATTCTTTTCGCTTTATAATCTTTTTTCTTGCGGGAATCCGGAACTCCGGGATCCGTCGGGTCATAGTTAATGCCGGCCTTTACTTTAATCGTTTTTGCTTTTCCAAGCGGTCCGGGTTTCTTGGCGTTACCCTTAACGATTTTAACTTTATTTCCCGTAGATGTGTAATCGTATATCCATTTGGCATCTGCTACGGCCATGCGGATACATCCGGCAGAGGACGGTGTTCCAAGGCGGTTGTAGGTAGAAGCCGAAAGTGCATAATGTGACTGGGATCCCACCGCAATCGAGTGAAAATATACATTTCCGACAATGTGTGTTGTCCATCTTGCATATAGAACCACATTATTAGGTTCATGCATTGGTTTTAAGGTGTATTTTACGGACTGTCCGTTGGTACAGATGGAATAGGAACCAAGCGGTGTATAGGAGGAATTCTCATTCAATCCGCTTGTGCCCGCAACGGTATAGATGTCGCTTCCGACACATACGGAACATGTCTTTACCGGGATGTCATATTTATTTGTTTCCTCATTATACATGTAAATTGTTACAACACTGGCTGCACGATTTACTTCAATATAAAAGTTATTTTTGTTGGAAGCGCTGCTTTTCTTTAGTTTAAGTATATCCGTAAGATCCTGCTGCTTTACATTATTAATATAGTAAAATTTGTACTTCTTTCCTTTGTATTTCTCATAATACCAGCCGTTTTTTCCTAAATCCGATTTTTTAAGGCGGAACTTTTCCGTGTCCAGCGCGAGCCGGCTGCCCCAGGCCGTCGTTCCATATGCCTTTACCTGAAATTTTCCCTTTGCTTCATTTTTTACGGTTGCAGAATAACTTTTTTTGCCGGAAGAAGCCTTGGCATCATAGGTGCCGATTTTCTTCTTTTTGCCTGACGTAATCTGATAAACCGTGAAGGACACTTTTTTAATATTTCCCGGAATATAGGCGCCGGTAATTTTATAGATGCATGTCGCATTTTTTTTCTTGGTTACGGTGACGGTTCCTTTTTTTAACCGCTGGTCTGCCGTGGTTTCATTAGCAAGTGTGCAGGTTTTGTTATTGTTATCGACAATAACAGCCTTTATCCTGTACAAGGAAAGATTATATTTCAGTTTTTTCATCGTAACAGCCTTGTAATAGTAAGTACCGGCTGTATTTTTCTTTTGACCGGTGAGAGTGGCAACCTGTGTTCCGGAGCTGTTAAAAACCTGAAAGGTAACACTCTTTACGCCAAACGTATTAGATAACCCTTTTAAATAAATGCCAAATGATTTTTTCTTTTCTAAGGCAGTTGTTTTCTTTGTGGTGAAGGATGTGCAGGTTGGAAGAACGCTGTACTGAGTGGACGCGAGTGTGTGGCTGCCGGTCCATCTGCTGTTGGTTATCACTGCTTTCGCGCCCCATGTTCCATAGTAATTGCCGGCATTTGAAACATCTATATTCCAACTTTGCGTACCTTTCAGTCCGGTGGCACTGCCTGCGGCCACTGCCGTAGACTCGGCACGGTTCTTGTTCCATATGTAAACGGCAACCTGATTTCCTTCTCCGGGAACGAGCACACCACCTGCCGTCTCTTTCGAAACAAGAGAGGCGGTACGGGTGGAAGAACCGGTTCCGCCCGTAACAGCTAATGCGGCTTTCGCGGTATGTATGGACAAATCTGCCGTTCCGGCTGTAAGTTTGGACTCTCCTATTGTTATGGTTACGGAGTAATTGGCAAATACATATTTTACATTTTCTAAAGAAAAAGTTCCCGTGTAGACGCCATCCTTACAATTACTTTCATCCAGTGTGACGGACGAGGACCAGGCAATCGCTTTGGTAGCCGTGTTAACAGCCTGAACATCGAATTTGCTGTCTGTGGTTAAATCCAACCCTTTCACAGTATATGTAACCGTACCCAGGGAACGGTTGGTCGCAAGGGATGCACTTTGCGTCGTAGCAGCTTCTGAACGTGTTGTCAGGGATGAAAATGTCAACATCAGAGCAATAAACGCAAAAATCCACAAGCTTCTTATGTGAATTCGTTTCATAGAGATACCTCCATTCTGATTTTTCATTTGACAAACCGGAGAGAAAACCGAGTGTTGTCAAGTCATTACATAATCGCATATTTTCGATATATTGTCAAGGCGGGCGAGACAGAGAAATCTTTTCTGTTTCTTGACAAAATCGGGTAAGTATACTAGAATGCCACTATGGAAAAGGGAAGAAATTAAGAGCGGATCAGAAAGCGCTTTGTTTCGGAATGGAGGAAAAATGAAAGTATATGAAGAATTGGTTGCCAGAGGTCTTATTGCTCAGGTGACGAACGAAGAAGAAATTCGTGATATGGTGAATAATGGGAAAGCGACTTTTTATATAGGTTTTGATCCGACTGCAGATAGTCTCCATGTGGGGCATTTTATGGCATTGTGTCTGATGAAACGTCTGCAGATGGCGGGAAACAGGCCGATTGCACTTGTGGGCGGAGGAACGGCCATGATTGGTGATCCGAGCGGACGTACGGATTTGCGGCAGATGATGACACCGGAGACGATCCAGCATAACGTGGACTGTTTTAAAAAACAGATGAGCCGTTTTGTGGATTTTTCGGACGGTAAAGCAATTCTTGTTAATAATGCAGACTGGCTTATGGGACTAAACTATATAGAAGTACTGCGGGATGTAGGAGCTCATTTCAGTGTTAACCGTATGCTGTCAGCGGAGTGTTACAAACAGCGGATGGAGAAGGGGCTCAGTTTTTTGGAATTCAATTATATGATTATGCAGAGTTATGATTTCTATAAACTGTTTCAGGATTATGGATGTAATATGCAGTTCGGCGGTGACGACCAGTGGAGTAATATGCTCGGCGGGACGGAGCTGATTCGCAGGAAACTTGGGAAAGACGCCCATGCCATGACCATTACGCTTTTGTTGAATTCAGAAGGCAAGAAAATGGGTAAGACGGCAAAAGGAGCTGTCTGGCTTGATCCGGAGAAAACATCACCGTTTGAATTTTATCAGTATTGGCGTAACGTCGAAGACAGTGATGTACTTAAATGCATTCGCATGCTTACGTTCCTTCCTTTGGAAGAGATAGACAGAATGGAAAGCTGGGAGGGAGCACAGCTCAATGAAGCGAAGGAGATTCTGGCTTATGAGCTGACCCGGCTCGTTCATGGAGATGAAGAGGCCGATAAAGCAAAAGAAAGTGCCAGAGCACTGTTCGCCGGCGGAAATGCGGCGGAGATGCCAACGGTGACACTTGCTCAGGAAGATTTTGAAGAAGGAAGCATTGGTATTTTGAATCTTCTGACGAAATCCGGCATGGTGCCGTCGAATTCCGAAGCGCGGCGTGCCGTACAGCAGGGCGGCGTTGCGATAGACGGTGAAAAAGTGACGGATATTC
>CAZGDT010000085.1:0-6642 GCA_964524245.1 uncultured Eubacterium sp.
ATATTATTCCTGTGGAAAAGGCAATCTCCTATATGAAAAAAGCTGCCGAAGTAACATATGGAGCAAAAGGAGAAGACATTGTGAAAATGAATCATGCTGCTATTGATGCGGGAGTCCGTAATCTTCGAAAGATAAAAATACCGGCAGACTGGGCACAGGCAGAAGCAAAGACAATACCGGTTGAATTTCAGCATGGAAGAGAATCCCTTTTGGAATATGTAAATAAAATTCAGGTTCCGGTAAACAGTTTGCGTGGAGAGGAGATTCCGGTATCTGCATTGAAGCCTTATGTGGATGGAACGGTTCCAAATGGGTCAGCAGCCTATGAAAAGAGAGGCGTAGCGGTGGAGGTGCCGAAGTGGAATCCAAAAGGCTGCATTCAATGCAATTTTTGTTCTTATGTATGTCCTCATGCCTGTATCCGTCCGTTGGTGTTAGGGACGGAAGAAATGAAAAACGCACCGGATAATGCCTGTGCCGATATGATGGGATTGCCGAATCGAAAATTTGTTATTCGTATATCAGCAAAAGATTGTACCGGCTGCGGAAATTGTGTGGAAGTATGCCCCGGCAATAAGAAAAATGATGTGTTACGCATGGTGTCTTATCAGGAAGGAAGTTATCAGCAGGAGATGTTTGCGTATGGGACAGAGAAGAAAGTCCCTGCTGAAGTTTTGGAAAAGTTCCCGGCAGCTACAGTGAAAGGCAGTCAGTTTCGCAAACCTTTATTGGAGTTTTCAGGTGCCTGCGGCGGCTGTGGAGAAACACCTTATGTTAAGCTTTTGACTCAGCTGTTTGGAGAAAGAATGATGATAGCCAATGCAACAGGATGTTCATCTATCTGGGGCGGTTCTTTTCCTGCTACACCGTATACCGTGAATGAAGATGGAAGAGGTCCTGCGTGGGCCAATTCGTTATTTGAAGATAATGCTGAGTTTGGGTTTGGGATGTGGCTCGGACACAGGACAAATCAGGAAAAAGTAATTTCTGCAGTGAAAAAGTTTCAAAAGATTACGAAGAAAAAAGAACTTAAGCAGATTTTTCAGGAATACCTGGATACACTGAAAAATGGAGCAGAAAATGGGAAAGCAGTTGAAAAAATGATGGAAGTGCTAAATAATTATGTACCGGAAGGGGAAGAAAATGATTTGGTTAATTTGATTTTGGATGGGAGAGATTTTGCGGCAAAAAAATCCCAATGGATTATTGGTGGTGACGGATGGGCTTATGACATTGGATTTGGCGGGCTGGATCATGTGCTGGCAAATGGAGAGGATGTTAATGTGCTTGTATTTGATACAGAAGTTTATTCGAATACGGGAGGGCAGGCTTCGAAAGCGACTCCCATGGGAGCAACTGCGCAGTTTGCAGCGAGTGGAAAAAGTATTCGAAAAAAAGATTTGCCTGCCATTGCCATGACATATCAGGATATTTACGTGGCACAGGTCGCACAGGGGGCGGATGGCAATCAGATGGTGAAAGCGTTCATGGAAGCAGAAAGTTATCCCGGTCCTTCCCTGATTCTTGCTTATGCGCCGTGTATCAATCATGGCATCAGAGGTGGTATGAAAAAAGTTCAATGGGAGGAAAAACGTGCCGTGGAAACAGGCTATTGGCATTTGTTCCGATATGACCCGAGAAGGAGAATGTCGGGGGAAAATCCGTTAATTCTTGATTCCGGAAAGCCGGAGGACGGATATCGGGATTTTCTGCTTAGTGAAATTCGTTTTCAGCGTCTTTACCGTGCGGACAAAGAACGGGCAGAAGCACTTTTTTTCCGTTCAGAAGAGGAAGCATATGAAAAGTATGAAAGACTTCGGAAAAGTGCTGAGAATAAATGATAAGAAAGTGACACAATTTACCGGTATACTGCAAAAAGCGAATGCGGGGCGATTTTTGTAAATCTGCTCCGTAATGTGCCGGATGTACATAGAGAAAGGATTTTGCATATGAAAAAGAGATGGATGGTGATGTTTGGGCTGGTGATAATGATTTGTGCGGGGGGTGTTCTTCGAGCTGATTCCGTGTATGCGAAGAAGAGAACATTTACCGTTAACACAAAGACAGTACCGTGTAGCAGCACATATCGTAAAAAACCGTATTATAACAAGAAAACCAGGCAGTATTATATGCTGCAATCTTATTTGAACCGGCTTTCTTCTACGGGTGGAACATTAAAATTAAAGAAGGGTACTTATTCCATTCCGGGAACCCTGTATATTCCTTCTAATGTTAAGATTGAATGTAAAAATGGCGTCAGGTTGAAAAAAACGACATCTACCGGTACGAAGAAATTGAAATCAACGAAATATTTATTTCAGACGGTATCGGAGCAAAAGGCGAATAGGAGGCAGTCGGCAGGCGGGTATGATGCTTCTCAAAATGTATGCATTCAGGGGAGCGGAACCGTAACTATTGACATGGGAAAAGTGAAAGGGGCAACGGCACTGTATGCCGGTCATGCTTCCAATCTGACTGTCAAAGGGATACGGTTTCGGAACAAAAAAGGCGGAAGCTATATATGGATTGAAGGTTCCCGGGATGTAACAATCAGCGGATGTGCTTTTGAAAAAGGGACGGACCGGACCGGACTGAAAAACCGCATGGACATTCGTTTGGAGACGATTAACGAAACGACGGATGATTTTTCAGGTAAATGGAGCCGGATGGACAATACAAAAAATAAAAATATAACGATACAAAAAAATACATTTACAAAATCGGATATCGGAATCGGAACAACGAAGTCTGTCGTAATAAAATCAGCGAATAAGACGACGGAGAAGTATCAGACAGGAATTACGATTACGGGTAATACTTTTATAAATACAAAAAAGGCAGCAGTTTATGCTGTACTGTGGAAAAAACCGGTATTGAAGAATAACGCGGTTCGAATAACAGAGGGAAATTCACGGACCGGGGCTGTGCTTTATGGATATGGTGTGTATGAACCATCGATTACAGGAAATAAAATCAGCGGATGTGGGAAAGTGGCCGCTTTCAATCAGGCAAAGAACAGCGGGAAAGGCAAAAAATTTCCTATTGTAATTTCTGTTGTGGGAAACAATGCGCTGAATAAACTTTCCTCCAACACTGTCTCTGATCTGAGCCATTATTTTGTTACGAATGGGAAAATACGTATTTATTATTTCAGAAATAAAACAGAGCGTAATTTTACTATTACGACGACTTCGAAACCGTATCATGAAAAATATAATGATGCTTCAGATTATAGTAAACGTAAAGTGTATTATACGTTTCTTTCTTACATGGAACAGCTTGAATATGCCGGCGGCGGTACACTGACGGTAAAAAGCGGAACGTATCCGGTAACGAATAATATCTGTATCCCGTCCAACGTGACTATGACCCTGGAAAATGGTGTCACATTTACAAAAACAGGAACGACAGCTACGGATATTTGTTATGCTAAGTCTGTTTTCACGCTTGTTCCGCCGTCAAAAGATGGAACCATAAAGACAATTAGCGGGTACAATGGCTCTCATGATATAAAAATCATCGGAAACGGTAACGCATATATCAATTGTGCGAATGTAAAAAACTGCATGGGACTTGTGATGGGACATGCGCGTAATGTAACAATTCAGGGTGTGGTATTTCAAAATGAGTATGGTTCGCACTTTATGGAATTAAATTCTTCGGATAATGTTACGGTTCAAAATTGTACCTTTGAATCTTTTAAGGTACTTGATAAGAAAAGTTACAAGGAGTGTATCAACATTGATGGGACGGATTTCAACACGGATGGTTTCAATTATGACTGGTCAGCACATGATAAAACCGTATGCCGGAATATTTTTATAAAAAACAATACGTTTAAGAATGTTGGAACTGCGATAGGAAGCCACACTTACTCAGCTAATGGAGATACGCAGCTGTATCATACGAATGTGCAGATATTGGATAATACATTTGATGGGACATATAATGCGGCAATACGTGTGTTGAATTGGAAAGATGCAGTGATTAAAGGAAACACATTTATGAGGATTCAGGCACTTTTGGATGGAAATCTTAACGCCAATGGAAATCAGATTCGGTATGTGGCACTTCTTTTACGAGGAGTGGTAAATCCTACTGTGACAGAAAATTTCTTCGAGGACTGCAATTACTATCCGATTCGGGTTGTAATGAAAGTGTCAGCATCTGTGGCAGGTGCAGTAAAGGCAGGATACGGTGATACTGCCAGTCAGGTATCTGAAGAAAATTGGAAGGCGATGCAGGCGAATCAATTGACCAATGTGGCATCCAAATATTCATATATCATAGTACGGGACAATGAGGGACAGGCAGATTCGGCTGCAACGAAAAAGCCGTTCACTAATTGACAAGCTAATGATGTTACGTTATAATTATATGACGTTAAAATCCTAGGAGGTAAGATCATGGCTGAAACAAAGAAGAATATAATAACGTATGAAGGGTTGAAAGCATTGGAGGACGAACTTCATGATTTGAAAGTGAACCGACGCAGAGAGGTGGCACAAAAAATCAAAGAAGCAAGAGAACAGGGAGATTTGTCTGAGAATGCGGAATATGATGCTGCAAAAGAGGAGCAGAGAGATATTGAGCTTCGTATTGAAGAGGTAGACAAAATCTTGAAAAATGCAGAAGTGGTAGACGATAATGATGTGGACTCCAGTGTAATTAATGTAGGCTGTACGGTTAAAATAATGGATTTGGATTTTAATGAAGAGATGGAATACAAAATTGTCGGATCGACAGAAGCGAATAGTCTGAAGGGAAGAATATCGAATGAGTCTCCGGTAGGCAAGGCGTTGATTGGTGCTCAAAAGGGAGACACGGTAGAAGTTGAGACTCCCGCCGGTATGATTCAGTACAAAATTGTAGATTTCCACAAGAATTAAGAATAAAAGTGAGGGCGTAACAGTGGCAGAAGATACCAATCAGTTATTGAAGGTCAGAAGAGAAAAACTGGCAAACCTGCAGGAAGCAGGAAAGGATCCGTTTACCATTACCAAGTGTGATGTGACGCATCACACGATGGAAGTGAAGGATAATTACGAAGAGATGGAAGGACAGACCGTTACAGTAGCCGGCCGCATGATGTTCAAGCGTGTTATGGGAAAGGCTTCTTTTTGCAATCTTCGTGATTTACAGGGAGATATTCAGGCATATGTCGCACGAGATAATATTGGAGAAGATTCCTATAAAGATTTCAAGAAGTACGATGTCGGAGATTTGTTGACAATTACCGGAGAAGTGTTTAAGACAAAAACCGGTGAAATATCCATCCATGCAACTAATGTAACATTGATTTCCAAGAGTTTGCAGATTCTTCCGGAAAAATTTCATGGTTTAACAGATGTTGATATGCGTTATCGTCAGCGTTACGTTGACCTGATTGTGAATCCGGATGTAAAAGATACTTTTATTAAACGTACCAAGATACTTAGAAGTATTCGTAATTTTTTAGATAATCAAGGTTTTATGGAGGTGGAGACACCGATGCTTGTTTCAAATGCCGGTGGTGCAGCTGCTCGCCCGTTTGAGACACATTATAATGCATTAGATGAAGAAGTAAAACTTCGCATTTCTTTAGAATTATACTTAAAGCGTTTAATTGTAGGTGGTATGGAACGTGTATATGAAATTGGACGCGTTTTCCGTAATGAAGGAACAGACACGAGACATAATCCGGAATTTACACTCATGGAGTTGTATCAGGCATATACCGATTATTACGGCATGATGGATTTGACGGAAAATATGTTCCGTCATGTGGCCGAGGAAGTGTGTGGAACTACAGTGGTTCCATATGCAGAAGAAATGATTGACCTCGGCAAACCATTTGAGCGAATCACAATGGTAGATGCGGTAAAGAAATATGCGGATATAGATTTTGACGCTATTACATCGGATGAAGATGCTAAGAAATTGGCAGATGAACATCATATTGAATATGAAGACAGACATAAGAAGGGAGATATTCTTAATCTTTTCTTTGAGGAATATGTTGAAGACAAGTTGATACAACCGACGTTTGTCATGGATCACCCGGTAGAGGTTTCGCCACTGACAAAGAGAAAACCGGACAATCCGGATTACGTAGAGCGTTTTGAGTTGTTTATTTATGGACGCGAGATGTGTAATGCATATTCTGAATTGAATGACCCGATTGACCAGCGTGCACGTTTCGAAGCGCAGGAGGAGGCATTTGCTGCCGGTGATGAGGAGGCAAATCATACGGATGAAGATTTCTTGAATGCATTGAGCATTGGTATGCCGCCAACTGGTGGTATCGGATATGGTATTGACCGTCTGGTAATGCTCCTCACAAACTCTCCGGCAATAAGGGATGTAATATTGTTCCCGACGATGAAAACGTTAGAGAAATAAAGTACCGAAAATAGGGCGTTTGAGCGCATATAACACCACAAGGTGCTACAATTAGTGCTACAAATATACAAATTTTGATACGTGTCAGTACTTGATAATAAGTTAAGCACCTGCAAAAAGAGAATCAATAGAAATGGGCAAAACCCTTTCCGGAATGAATGAAATCATTTTGGAAAGGGTTTTTTCTGTGTTATGGATATATATTTTGAAAGGTGGTGATACAGATGCTAAAGGTCAGAATGTCAGGAACAAAAAAAGAAC
>CAZGDT010000086.1:0-6638 GCA_964524245.1 uncultured Eubacterium sp.
TCCCTGCCGTACAGCCCGACAAGTCGCCTGTCTGAAATCGCCGCCCTCTGTATGTTTCAAATGTGCTTTACCGCCAATCAACGTAATCTTTACATCCGTCAGGGCTGCACCGGTTAGAACCCCTTTATGCTCCCGTTCAGCCAGATGTGTAAGAATCAGTCTCTGCCAATTTTTATCTAACATATCTTCGCTGCAATCTGTTGCAATCTTTACACCACTTCCGGTTTCTCCCGGCTCAATCCACACATGTACTTCGGCATAATGACGAAGTGGTTCATAATGCCCTATTCCCTCTATTGCTTCTGTAATCGTTTCCCGATAAACAATATTTCCCTGTCCAAAGGAAACGTCTGCTAAAAAACGACTTGCAATCAGATTTTTCAAAATTTCTATTTGAACCTCTCCCATTACATGAGCTTGAATCTCCTGTAAAGATTCATCCCATACAATGTGAAGTTCCGGCTGTTCTTCTTCCAGTTCTTTTAATTTGGGTAAAAATGCTGCTGTTTCACATCCTTCCGGTAAATCAATCCGATAAGTAAGTACCGGTTCTAACACCGGCTTTTCACTCTCCGGCTCCTTACCTAATCCCTGCCCCGGATATGTCTTTGTCAAGCCGGTTACAGCACAAACCATTCCCCCTTCTGCCTTCTGAACAGTATCATAACGCTCACCGGAATAAACACGAATCTGATTTATCTTTTCCTTTTCTTCCCCTACCGTAAATTCCATACGAGGGACTAAACTGCCACCGGTTACTTTCAGATATGTGAGACGATTTCCCTGTTCATCCCGTGCAATCTTAAATACTTTCGCCGCAAATTCATCCGAATATGCAGGCATTTTCGTATATGTGGTAAATGCCTGCAAAAATGCTTCTACCCCCTCTAAATGCAATGCTGCTCCAAAAAAACACGGATATATCTTACGCTGATAAATCCACGTCTCTAACTCATCATAAGACAAATCTCCGGTTTCTAAATAAGATTCCAACAATTCTTCATCACATAATGCAATCTGCTCTTTCGTATCCTCTTGATTCAAATCGGTATAGTCAACAATACGAGGCGATAACCGGTCCTGCAATTCACGCAAAACCGACGTCGCATCGATTCCTTTTTGATCCATTTTATTCACAAATACATATGTCGGCACTTTATACTTCTCTAATAAACGCCACAATGTCTCCGTATGTCCCTGCACACCATCGGCACCGCTTATAAGAAGAATGGCATAATCAAGCACCTGCAGGGTACGTTCCATCTCTGCCGAAAAATCAACATGCCCCGGTGTATCCAGTAATACAATATCAGTATCATTGTATTCTAACTGTGCCTGTTTTGAAAAAATAGTAATGCCTCTTTGTTTTTCCCATTCGTAAGTATCTAAGTAGGCATCTCCCTTATCAACACGACCACAGGAACGAATCTTTCCCGCCGTATAAAGAAGCGCCTCTGATAATGTGGTTTTTCCTGCATCTACATGAGCCAGCAACGCCACACATATCTTCTTTTTTGCCAAGTTGCAATCCTCCCTTGTACCTTAATAATCATTACACTTGTCCGAAATATCCTCTCACAAATCAGATTAGAATATCATAGTATTTTCGAAACCCTCTTACATCATCATTATATCCCATCGCTTCGTAAAAACAATGTGCCTCTTTGCGAAAGCCTGATGAAACAAGAAGCGCGTATTCACAGCCATTGTCTATTGCAATCCGGTCAAGCTCCTCAAAAATCATACGTCCTATTCCCTTTCCGCGGCAATCTCTGTCAACAATCACATTTTCCACTACAAGGAAAGGGGCGTCCAATGCAACACAAAGAATACCCATGGTGCTGCCAAGAACCCGACCGCCCTGCACTGCAGCAAGCACAAAATATGTGTCATCCTTTTCCACAGCGGCAAAATTACGTTCCAATACTTCCATGGATACTCCGTCCGGAATTAAGTCCCGGTACATTTTTTGAATCTGTGGCAAATCTTCTTTTATCACTTTTCGTATTACGATATCCTCTTTCATAATAAACCTCCCTATCCTGTATACTTCTATCATACGGTAAAAATCGAAATTTGTCACTTTTGTTTTTATAAAAAAATCTCCTCATCGAAATTTTCAATGAGGAGATATAAGGGGAGGATAAGTATCCAGCCTCTATAGGTTGAATACAGCAGATCAAAACAGAGGGGGAATCTGCTTCCATCTGCCGGTACTGATATTTTTACCAAAACCAAAAAAACTATACGGTTTTTTTGATTTTTTTATTAAAATATGGTATAGTCTTAGAATATCACAATTACAGGAGGATATTATAATGGCTTTACTACAGGAATGGCGTGACTACGCCTATAGTGAGGAGATGCAGAATTCAAAAGAAGGACAAAAACTGTGGGAGAATTATTTCACCTTAGAAAAAGGCATTTATGAAAGGCTTCTTGCCGACCCGTCGAAAATTATAGAGGGTACGGTTCAGGAGCTTGCAGATACTTATGAAGTTCCTCTTTCCATGATGGTTGGCTTTCTTGATGGAATTAATGACAGTCTGAAAGAACCAAATCCCATCGAAGAAATGGAAAAAGATACCACGGTAAAAATCGACATTGATTTAGAAAAATTGTATTACAATATGGTAGAATGCAAGGCCGAATGGCTCTATACCCTTCCACAATGGGATAGTATTCTGTCTGAAGAACGACGCAAAGAACTTTATAAAGAGCAAAAAAATTCCGGCACCATACACAATGAGAACAGAAAAGTAGGCAGAAATGATCCCTGCCCATGTGGTTCAGGCAAGAAATACAAACAATGCTGCGGCCGCTGACTAATCCGTTCCCATTATATAAAAATGTCCGTGTGCATTTGTTGCTTTATTCATAGATTGCTTTCGCAATCTCAACTTTATTCATGGAATACAGATGTATCCCATCAACACCGTGTGCCAGCAGGTCATCCATCTGTTTTTTTGTATAGGCAATTCCTGCTTTTTTCAAATCTTCCGGGCTGTCCCGGTAGCATTCTATTGCTCCGGCCAGCTCCGATGGGATTTTCGTTCCGGACAATCCCACAATGTTTTTAACCTGTCCCGCTGACGTAATCGGCATAAGCCCGGGCAGCACGGGAACCTCTATCCCACTATTTCTTACCTTATCCAAAAAGCGGAAAAACAGTTCATTATCGTAAAACATCTGCGTAATCAGAAAATCGACTCCCTGTTCCACTTTATTTTTTAAATATGCAATATCTTCTTCTCCATTGACTGCCTCCGGATGCACTTCCGGATAACAGGCACCTGCAATACTGAAATCATACGTTTCTTTTACGTCCTGAATCAAATCCGAAGCATGGTCATAATACCTTGCCGAAAACTGTTCTTCACTCATCCACTGCGGCCGGTCACCCCGCAGCGCCAATAAATTATGAATTCCATTCCGATACAAATTTGTCAGAAAATTTGTCAGAAACAGCTTATTGGGAATCGCCGCGCAGGTAAGGTGTGTCAATGCTTCTATACCACACTGATTCTGAATGTATGAAGCAATGGCAAACGTATTTTCCGCCGTATTCCCTCCCGCTCCGTATGTCACACTGATAAAACTTGGATGCAGGTTCTTAAACTCATCTAAAGCATCATAAATAACTGTCACGTCAGCCTCTTTTTTCGGTGGAAAAACTTCCAATGAATAAGTTGGCCGATTGGTATGAAATAAATCTTTAATCATGTCTCTTCCTCACTTTCGAGACATAAGTATAGCATAAAAAAGTGCGCCTGAAAAGCGCACTTCGTCCATTTTTGCTTCATTTTCCATACCGATAATCTATTGCCCGGTATAGAATCTGACTATATTATAGGAATGCGGTTCAAGACAGACTATTCCGTCATTGACGCCGGCTCCTTTTTTCGGTACGACGCGTTCCGGATTTTTCGGAGAGTTTACTGCCTTCATGTCATTATCATTCAGAACCATATGTTCCACATATGTAAGGCTTTCAAATCCGGAAAATGCAAGATGAAGCTCCACGCTTTCATCCATGTTACGGTTCACGGCAAATACCGTTAATTCCTTCTTTTCTTCGTTCCATACAACGGAACTGTCCACATAAGGAATTTCTGTTCTGTCTCCTGCTGCATAGGTATCACACTTCACCTCAGAACGGAGTGCCGCACCACGCCCATACCGGCACGCATACATAAAAGGATAGAAAATTGTCTGCAGCCAGACCTTTCCGCCATTTTCGGTCATGATGGGCGCAATCACATTGACTAACTGCGCAAGGCAGGCAATCTTTACCCGGTCTGAATTGTTAATCAGTGTGTTCAGAAGACAGCCCACTGCCAGAGCATCTTCCATCGTATATATATCTTCCAAAAGCGGAGGTGCCACCTGCCATTTTTCCTGTTTTTTATCCTGTTCCTGCGAATGAAACCATATATTCCACTCATCAAACGATAGATAAATGTCTTTATCACTCTTCTTCTCTTCTTTTATCTTGTCGCAGATTGCACCGACTTTTCGAATAAAATCATCCATATCCATAGAACAGCTGAGATATTTCGGCGTATCATCATCCGGATTTCCATAATACTCATGCATCGAAAGATAATCAATGTAATCATAAGCTTCACGAAGAACAGTCTCTTCCCACGTGCCAAAGGTCGGCATGTTCTGGTGCGAACTTCCACAAGCCACCAACTCTATGGAGTCATCTGTCCATTTCATGATTTTTGCCGCTTCACAGGCAGTTCTTGCATACTCTTCTGCCGTCTTGTGACCAATCTGCCATGGACCGTCCATTTCGTTGCCAAGACACCATGTATGAATTCCAAAAGGTTTTTCAAAACCGTTGGAGCGGCGCATATTGGCATAATAGGTATCGGTGACGGCATTACAGTATTCTACAACGTTTCCTGCCTCCTCCGGTCCCCGCGTACCCAGATTTACTGCCATCATAATGTCGGTTCCCACTCTTTTCGCCCATTCCTGAAACTCATCAATCCCCACTTCATTTGTTTCCACAGAACTCCAGGCCAGCTCCATCCGATGTGGTCGTTTGGCTTTCTCTCCCGTACCATCCTCCCAATGGTAACCGGACACAAAATTTCCACCCGGATAACGTATCATTGGAATTTCCATCTCTTTAATTCTATTCGCCACATCCTGCCTAAACCCCATATCATCTGCCGTTTCATGTTCGGGCTCGTAAATTCCGTGATAAACGGCACGGCCTAAATGCTCAATAAAAGAACTGTAGAGCCGTTTGTCAATTTTACTGATTTCATCATCTCTTCTGACATTAATAACTGCTTTCATACTTCCTCCACATAAATTATTTTTTCTCTCCCACTTCCCGTATTCTGAAAAATGCTTCCTTTGGTTTGCACTCCTTGTCCCATGGATACAGACACTGTACCATATCATCATAGAGTGGATAATCATCACAAATACCAAACACGGTCACGCTGGTAATATTACACGGCCCGCCGCCGTTTGTATCCATTTTTTTCAACAATTCGAACATTTCCTGATATCGGTCTGCCTGACGCTTTAATGATTTCTCATCACGTTCTCCCGTCTCTTCATCAATTTTGAAACTCAGCTCCGTAATCTGAATGTCGACATCAAGCTCCGCATATTTTTTCAAGCAGTTTTCAAAACTGTCATACGAATCCCCCTGTAATTCATCCGGATTATACAAATCAACCGTCGGCTGCAGACCGATTCCATCAATCAGATTCTTATCTTTCAGGCTTTTTACCAGATTATAAATGGCATCCATTTTCGAGGGCACAAAAACATTGTAATCATTGTAAATCAATTTCACATCTTTATCTGCATATTTTCTCGCATATTCAAATGCTTTTTCCACATAGTCTGTACCCATGGCGGCGTACCAGAAATTGTCACCATCATTAAAGGTTTTCCGGCAGTTCCAGTTGACGGAACTGTCACCCATCGCATCATCTACACATTCATTCACAACATCCCAGCAATATACAACACCCGGATAGTTATTCTGGCAATATTCCAAGACTCCTTTAATGTAATTTTCCATTCTTTTTGCCATTACATTTTTGCTGACATATTCTTCTTTTTCATCATAATTCTTTTTAAAAAACCATTCCGGCGTCTGATTGTGCCATACCAGAGTATGCCCGCGCATCTGAATACCATTGTCCCTGCAGAAATCCAGACTTTCTTTACAGGAATCAAAGTTCAGGGCCACCTTCGTTGTGTTTGCTTTTTTCTTTCCTTCTTTCGCACATTCTTTTTCATCCAACAGATATGCAGGCTTCATCAGATTGCTGAGTGTCGTGGAATTATAATGCTTTTTCAACACTTCCGACATCCCTTCATGATGAATGGCTGCCGTATCTTTGTCGCTTCCATTAATTGCCGCTCCCATAAGAAAATAATCCTTATATAAATCTTTCAGAGCAGGACCGTCGGTGTCACTCACATCACGTCCCGTCATTTCCTGTACCGCCGAACCGGACGCCGCGTCCTGTTTGGATATTTTCTCTTCCGTTGAACCACACGCTGTCATTGAAATAATCAAACAGCAGATAAGTAATAAATGATTCATTTTTCTCATTTCTTTTTTTTCCTCCGGTTTTCATATTGTTTCTTTATTGCTT
>CAZGDT010000087.1:0-6459 GCA_964524245.1 uncultured Eubacterium sp.
ACCTGAACTGTCATCCCACGAGCTGGTAGCTTTTGCATAGATTGGAGCCACCTGAAGTCCGAGGCTCGTTGCATTCGCTTTTCCGATTTCATTTACCGTATATTCAATGGCAATCTTCTCATAGCCGCTCCAGTCCGTCACGCCTTCCGGTGTTTTCAGGCAGACGGAACGATATCTTTTTGAAAACTCCATCTTCACGCCATCACTGCCATACTCTGTCGTCAGGTATTCCTCAGAAGCAAATTCCTCATTTTCCTTCTTTATGACAAAAGGCGTACCCTGCCTTACTTCCTGCTTCTCTTCATTCTCATACAATGGCACGCTTCCATCCGTCGTATAGTAAATGGTACTTCCCACGGAGCTGGTCAGTGTCAGATTGAAATCTTTATCATAACAGCCGCTTTCTTTTGAAAATACCGGTGCCACCAGATCACCGGGTATCGATGTCGGTGTCGGTTCTGCCGTCGGTGTCGCCGTTGCAGCCGCCGTCGGTTTTGCTTCCGCAGTCGGTTTTGTCACGGTTGTGCCCGAATTCTTATCCGGTTCTTTCGTCGGCGTCACTGCCGCGTTATTCTGACCCGGCTTCGGCGTTGCTTTCTTCTTTGCTTTTACGGTAATTTTACATTTCAGTTTTTTACCGGCTGTTTTCGCCGTAATCGTAGCTTTACCTTTTTTCTTTGCTGTCACCACACCTTTTTTGGAAACGGCGGCAACCTTCTTCTTCGAAGACTTCCAAGTCACTTTCTTTTTGGTTCCTTTTACCTTCAGCTTGACTTTATCCCCTACTGTCAATGTTGCTTTTTTTCGATTCAGACTGATTTTCTTCTTTGCCGATGCCTGATTTTCCACAGCTAACGGAGAAATAATAAGGGTCAGACAGAGAAGAAACGAGATTACTTTCCCTGTTCGTCTATTCATAAAAACACCTTCCTTTTCGTTTGATAAAAACATTCTAACATAATTGGGAGCAAAAATATAGTTTAATTTTCAAAACTTGCCACCATTCGCAAATCGTGCTATAATACGGTTTTGGTTTTTACAGAGCAAGGGAGGATGAATATGAAAACAGCAAGAGAAGATATACGGAACATCGCCATCATCGCACACGTGGATCATGGCAAAACAACTTTAGTTGACGAACTGCTCAAGCAGAGCGGCGTATTTCGTGCCAATCAGGAAGTTGCCGAGAGAGTCATGGATTCCAATGACCTGGAACGTGAACGGGGCATCACCATTTTATCAAAAAATACAGCCATCACTTATGAAGGTGTTAAAATTAATATTATCGACACTCCCGGACATGCTGATTTCGGCGGCGAGGTGGAACGTGTGTTAAAAATGGTAAATGGCGTCATTCTGGTTGTCGATGCGTTCGAAGGAGCCATGCCGCAGACGAAATTCGTCTTAAAAAAAGCATTGGAACTGTCTCTTCCCGTCGTTGTATGTGTAAATAAAATTGACCGTCCGGAAGCACGTCCGGAAGAGGTCGTTGACGAAATACTGGAACTTTTTATCGATTTGGATGCCGATGAATCACAGTTAGACTGTCCTTTCCTTTTCGCTTCCGCAAAAGAAGGCACTGCTTCGACAGAAATCGGCGTCAAAGGAACGGATATGAAACCTCTCTTTGATGCTATTTTAGATTATATCCCGGCCCCTTTGGGTGATGCGGATGCCGACACACAGGTGCTTATCAGTACAATCGACTACAACGATTATGTCGGCCGCATCGGTATCGGAAAAGTAGATAATGGGACAATACGGGTCAACCAGGACGCCGTCATTGTCAATCACCATAATCCGGAAAAAAATGAAAAGGTAAAAATATCCAAACTTTATGAATTTGACGGTTTGAACCGGATTGAAGTTGATGAGGCGGGTGTCGGTTCCATTGTGGCAATTTCAGGTATTTCTGACATTCATATTGGGGATACTTTATGCAGTCCTGAAAATCCTAAGCCCATTCCTTTTCAAAAAATTTCTGAGCCGACCATTGCCATGCATTTCATGGTAAACGACAGCCCCCTTGCCGGACAGGAAGGTAAATATGTAACATCCCGCCATTTACGCGATCGTCTTTACCGGATGCTAAATACCGACGTCTCACTCCGCGTCGAAGATACGGATACAACGGAAGCCTATAAAGTATCCGGCCGCGGCGAACTTCATCTCTCCGTACTTATCGAAAACATGAGACGCGAAGGCTATGAATTTGCCGTAAGCAAAGCCGAAGTACTGTACCAGTATGATGAAAACGGAAAAAAACTGGAACCCATGGAACGTGCCTATGTCGATGTACCGGATGAATTCACCGGCAATGTTATTGACCGTCTGAGCCAGCGCAAAGGTGAACTGCAGGCCATGACCCCGCTTAATGCCGGCACGACACGTCTGGAATTCCTCATTCCGTCCCGCGGTCTTATCGGTTACCGGGGAGAATTTATGACGGATACAAAAGGAAATGGCGTTATCAATACAGAATTTGAAGGATACGGTCCCTACAAAGGAGATATCCCATACCGCAAGCAGGGTTCTCTCATTGCTTTTGAATCCGGGGAAACCATTACCTACGGACTTTTTAATGCACAGGAAAGAGGTACACTCTTTGTGGGGCCGGGAGAAAAAGTATACGGCGGCATGATTGTAGGGGAACATGCCAAAACGGATGATATCGAAGTTAACGTCTGCAAAAAGAAAAACCTGACAAATACGCGTTCCTCCGGAGCTGATGAGGCACTTCGCCTGACACCGCCCAGAGAACTCAGTCTGGAACAGGCACTTGATTATATTGACACGGACGAACTTTTGGAAGTTACACCGGAAAATCTTCGCATCCGCAAAAAAATTCTGGATGGCACGGAACGTTATCGTGCAAAAAGAAACGCTGCCAACGCAGCACAGAAATAAGAGAGGTGACATATATTGGACCGGAAGCCGGTTTCTCCTTTTATTCAAAAGGAATTTGCCGCATACGAATCACTTCGTCCGATTTATATCAGCGAAGGACATTATCTGAATCAGTTTTTATGGGAAAACTATTATCAGACACGGTATTCCACGGATGACAAAGCGCTCTATCTTTCCCTAAAACTTCACGGACATCACGGATTTTTCGCTCCACTCTGCCGGGAATCCGATTTGCCCGAAGTATTTATGCGAATGGTATCGCAATTTCACGATGTTTGGAAGGAACCTGCCCGATTTTATAATGCGGACAGCACAATGGTCGAAATTCTGAAAAAGCATGGTATGCTAAAACACTATGAAATTCTGCCGGACCGGGACAGTTTTGATTATCTGTATGATGCCGATAAGCTTCGCACTCTGAGCGGAAAAGCCATGCATAAAAAGAAAAATCTTCTAAATGGATTTGTACGTGATTATGACGGGCGTTTTCAATATGAAACGCTTGGCATCAGTGATATATGGGAAATTAAAAACTTCCATCAAAAATGGATGGATGAAAGAAAGATTTATGACAAATACAACTGCATTGATGAAGAAGAAGACGGCATCTATCGTCTGTTTGGCAACTGCCGCTCAATTGAATGCAAAATGGGAGGAGTCCGAATAGACGGTGAACTGAAAGCGTACACCATCGGTTCTTATGTACCGGATATCCGGCTTGCCATCATCCATGTTGAAAAAGCTGATGTAAATTATCGGGGACTCTACAATTACATTAACCGGGAATTTCTGCTTCATGAGTTTCCCGAAGCCGTCCTCGTAAACCGCGAGGATGATTTGGGGCAGGAAAACCTTCGTCAGGCAAAGCTCTCCTACCGTCCTCTCCGTCTGGAGGAAAAGTATACGCTGCGTGAAACAAAATATCCTTGAATATACGGACAAAAGGGATTATACTAAGAGAAACTTCAGGGAAAACAGGGGGAACTATTTTGGGGAATTACAAAGAAAAAATAGCCGTTATCATTCCGGCTTTAGATCCGAATGAACGTATGGTATCTCTTGTCAGAGAACTTCATGATGGGGGATATGTCAATATCATTCTGGTAGATGACGGAAGTACGATTCCGAATCGCAGGTATTTCAAAGAATGTAAAGAAAAGTACGGCTGCAAAATCATTCGTCACGTCGTGAATTTCGGGAAAGGCATCGCTTTGAAGTCCGCTTTTAACTATATTCTTGAGCACAGGCCCGATCTCCTCGGCGCCGTAACGGTAGACTGCGACGGACAACACGTTCCGTCAGACATTGATACCTGTGCGAAAATGACTTATGAAAATCCTGAGAAACTGATTTTAGGCTGCCGTCATTTTGATGATAAGGATATTCCATTACGCAGCCGCTTTGGCAACAAGGCAACCCGTCAGATTATCCGGCTTCTGTGCGGCATCCGCGTATCCGATACACAGACCGGTCTTCGTGGCCTGCCCACACCTCTCATACGGGAGCATTTTGCCAATGTCAAAGGGGAACGTTTCGAATATGAAATGAACATGCTGCTTGCAGCTAAAGAATATCAGATTCCCATTCTTGAATTCCCGATGGAAACAATTTATCTTGAAAAGAATGAAAGTTCGCATTTTAATCCTTTTCTGGATTCCATACGAATCTACAAGGTATTTTTGAAGTTTATGCTCAGTTCCCTGTCGAGCTTCTTTATTGATATCTTCATGTACTGGATTTTGGGATACATGCTGCGCCCCATCATTTCTGACAGATTACTGCTTCCTTTTTTCGATCTGTCTGTCCTTATTTTGATGCGTACGGTGATTTCGCGTCTGGCAAGTTCCCTTTTCAACTTCTTTATCAACAAGAATCAGGTGTTTAAGAATGACTCCAATTCCCCGATTCTTATTGTAAAGTATTATTCTCTGGTGGTTGTTCAGCTTTTTCTCTCTGCCTTCCTGGTAAATCATCTGCTGACTTTCATCGCGTATTCTACCTTACGCAAGTGCATTATTGATACGCTTTTGTTTACCGTCAGCTTTCAGATTCAGAGGGAATGGGTGTTTAAGAAGAAAGCAAAGTGAATTTACAGTTATTTCTTTTTCCAAAACTTCTTTTGTGTTTCCTTTTTTGCGAAGCGCTCTTTCGCCGAATCGCGAGAGAGCTCACATAAAAAGGTACATTTTTCTTTTGCTGTTATTTTTTTCGAGAATTTCTGCTCCATCTCATCAAAACTTATGAATGATTCTTCCTTGAAAGAATAAATACTATTTTCTCCTTCTAAGGAGTCATATTCTTTTGTTTCGTCATCAGTCCACAAATGAACACACGCAGGATTCCAGAATATCCCATCCGCAATTTTTCGGGCAGGATTTCCCGCCCATGATTCGTTGGACATAATTTCTTTTCCGGACACCACCGCAGCAGCTCCCACAATACTACCGGAATGAATTCGACTTCCTTTCAAAATCATTGCCGCCTGTCCAACCCATACGTAATCTCCGATATATACACTTTTTGATGGATTAATCCGCCGCTTCGTTTCAACACTGTATATAAGATGCGGATCCGCCACCCTTATCCAGTTGCCAAAAGAAAACAAACATTCATCTCCTATAAATACATGTTTCTGCTCTGACATGATAACATTCAATATGCCGTTAAAATAATTATTTTTTCCGGAATAAAACACGGCATTATGTGGAATTTCAACTGTAAGAAGATAATTATTTCTGTTTTCACTTAAGTATATCACGGAATTATCTCCCTTAAAAATAAGTCTGCTGTTCACAAGACGCACTCGGGGCTCACAATAAAGAATATTGTTCTTCCCCTTAAATTCAATTCTTGAATTCGTCAATTCAGGAAGTTCACCACAAAAAGCATTCTCGTCAGAAAGATTCAGCAGCTCCTTCGCCTCCGTAACAGCCCTCATCTCTATTCCTCTCTTTCCATGTATGGCTTTCCATCAGTATCGTTCAAAACATCCTGAATTGCAAAACGGGGTCTTCCTTTCGTTTCCAGATACATTTTACCAATGTATTCCCCTACAACACCAATTGCCAAAAGCTGCAAACCGCCTAATGCCCAAACCGATACCATCAGACTGCTCCACCCAAGAACCGTCGCCCCCATAAAATGACGTATAATGGAATAGATAAGAATTCCGATACTCACCAGGAAAATAATCATTCCAAGGCTGAGAATAAAACGAATCGGCTTTACACTAAAAGATGTAATACCATCAAATGCAAACGACAGCATTTTTTTCAACGGGTATTTGCTCTCACCGGCAAATCTCTCCTGTCTTTCATAATAAACATTGTCCGACGGATAACCGATTAAAGGAACCATGCCACGCAAAAAAAGATTTACTTCTTTATAATTTTCCAGCTGCATAAGAACACGTTTGCTCATTAAACGGTAGTCAGCATGATTAAATACAATATCCACGCCCATCCACTTCATAATCTTATAAAATCCTTCTGCCGTAAATTTCTTGAAAAAAGTGTCTTTTTTCCGACTGCTTCTCACACCGTAAACAACCTC
>CAZGDT010000088.1:0-6414 GCA_964524245.1 uncultured Eubacterium sp.
TATCGCCAAGGGGTAAGGCATAGGACTTTGACTGCTACATTCGCTGGTTCGAATCCAGCTAGCCCAGTATGAATGGGGCTGTCGTCTTGATGAATGATAATTCAGAAAGCGGCGGCTCCTTTTTGGTTGCCAATCTCGCCCTGCCATGTTAGAATGAAGAAGGAGAGGTTTTTGCTTTATGATTGGGGAGTGTGAGGTATGCAGAAGAGAGAAAACAGAGAAGCGGTTCTGCAGTCACTGTCGAATGCGTATTATAAAATATTTTTGGTGAACTTAACGAGTGACACTTATGAGATGATAAAAACAGACGGTGAGATGGAGAATGCAGCAGAAAAATTTTCTGACGAAATCAAAAGATTCGTAGATGCGGACCGGGTACACGAAGATGACCGGGAACAGTACTTAGCCTTTACGAGGCATGCGAATCTTTGTCAGTCGTTTCGTGATGGCGAGGATTATATGTGCTGTCATTATCGGAGGAAAGTAAAAGAAGAATTTCGCTGGGTGTCCATGGAGTTTGTTCCCGCTCCGGAATATACACATGACAGGCAGTTGGTTCTTCTTTATATTAAAGATATTCATGAACGGTTCTCCCGGGAATTGGAAGAACGGGATATTCTTACGGGAGGGATAAACCGGCAGGGCTTTATACGGCAGGCGGCAGAAGTTATGGAGCGGGCTGCGTCGGACTGTCGTTTCGCCGTTTTGTATTTCAATATTGTAGGTTTTAAGGCGATTAACGAGATGTTTGGGACGGATGGCGGAGACGACGTGCTTCGTATGGTATACAGACATTTCAAGGAATCCGCCCTCTCTCCTCTTAAGATTGCCAGAACAGAGGGTGATCATTATGTATGTCTTGTAACAAGGGACAGTTTGGATTACGATTTATTACCGGAATTATGTCATGAAACATTTGTCATAAATGATAAAAAAGTTACTGTATATATCAAATGCGGCATCTATCACGTTGAGGACAGGAAAATAGAGGTCAATATGATGTGTGATTATGCCAGAATTGCGAATGGATACATTGTCGATGAATATCTGAAACCGTATGCGGTATTTTCGGATAATATGATTGATAATTATCTGACCGGTACGGAAATTCGCGGGAACCTGATGGAAGCGCTGAAAAATGGCGAATTTCAGGTGTATTATCAGCCGATATATGATATTTATACCAGGAGGATTGTTTCAGCAGAAGCACTTGTTCGGTGGATTCATCCGGAACGCGGCATGATATCGCCGGGAGCCTTTATACCGGTACTGGAAGAAACGGGATATGTGACGAAAGTAGATCATTTCGTATTGCAGTCAGTTACTGAATTTGTGCGGGGGCGCGTGGAAGCAGGGGAAGAGGTTGTGCCTGTTTCCGTTAACTTGTCCTGGATGGATTTTTATGATGAAGAATTGATGACATATGCTGAGGATATTATCAGGTCAGGAAAAGACAAGACAGTTAAAGTCAGGTTGGAAGTGACGGAGACTTCTTATGCCGCACTGTCCGGCCGCCAGGGAAATGTGATTGAGGAACTCCGTAAGCTGGGTGCTATCGTGCTTTTGGATGATTTTGGAAGCGGGTATTCTTCTTTCAGCACGATATGTGAATATAATTTTGACATTATCAAATTGGATATGGAATTTGTCCGCAGGATTGGCAGAGACAGCAAGATTAAGAGTATCATTCATTCCATCATAGATATGTCTCATCACATTGGTGCGCGTGTAATCGCAGAAGGTGTGGAAACACGGGAACAGCTGGATTATCTGCGGAGGCACGGCTGTGATTATGTGCAGGGATATTATTTTTCAAAACCGCTCCCCAGACAGGAGTTTGAAAATTTATTACAGGAACTTCGGGAAGAGCAGGAAAGTGATTATATAAAACCGGATGTAACCATTACGGATTTAATTGATGTGAATGTTCTTCAAAAAATTCAGGATTCGTTTTCCAAAATGACCGGTATGGCGGCACTGATGACGGACGCATCGGGAGAAGCGGTAACACACGGTTCGAATTTTACGGATTTTTGCATAAAGCACACCAGACAGTCCAAACTGGGTGAGAGGCGCTGTCAGCAGTGTGACCGAAGAGGGGCGGAAAAAGCGCTTACGAGCGGACATGCCTGTGCTTATGAGTGTCATGCGGGACTTATGGATTACGCGGCGCCGATTATGGCCGGCGGTAAAATGGTCGGTTGTTTTATAGGCGGTCAGGTTTTGTGTGAACAGCCGGTTCCGGAGCGGGTTGAAAGAATTGCGGATGAGCTGGGAATTGATGCAGAAGAATACAAAAAAGCAATTCGCGACGTGAAGATTGTAAAGAGACGGGAAGTAGATGACGCAGCAGAGTTTTTGTACACATTTGCGAATATTCTCTCATCTGTAGCATACAGCAAGTATGAAGTTGATGCCGGGAACAAACTGCTGCTTGAAAAGAATAAAGAACTGGACTTTCTGGCTGCCCATGACGGCCTTACCAAATTGCTGAACCGGATACGGATGCCGGAAGTTTACTGGAGGTTTAAGGATAAAAAGCGACCGTTTTGCGCCATTCTGGGAGATGTAGACAACTTCAAGAGTGTTAATGACCGATATGGTCACGGCTGCGGCGATGACGTACTTGCAAAGCTCGCAGGCATGATTCAGTCAGAGACGGATGCGGCAGGCGGTGACGTTTGCCGTTGGGGCGGTGAAGAGTTTCTGGTGCTGATTCCGGGGACTCTGCGGGATGCCGGAATTATGGCGGAGAAAATCCGAAAAGAAGTGGAAGCCCTGCAATACGAGTATGAAGGAAAAACAGTGACGGTTACGATGACTTTCGGAGTTTCATCCGGCCTTGAATCGGATTCCCTTGAAGAGATGGTGAAGATTGCAGATGATCGTTTGTATCAGGGAAAAACAGAAGGGAAAAACCGGGTTGTCGATGTATGACAAATTGCATTTGTTTCTTGCGAAAAATGGCTGTTTGTGCTATCCTGTTAAGTACGGAAAGGAAAAAGAAAGGGGGGTACCCTTTGCTGTTATCTGAGTTGGAACCGGGTTCTTCCGTACAGCTTTTGCTGACGATGGGGGATAAGAAATTTGAATTCACTACGACAGTTTATGCACGGCATAAGCATCACGTACTGTTTGAGCCCATTCGTAAAGACGGAAAAATCCTAAATGTGCAAAAAGAAGATGTGAGTCTCGACATTATGTACCTGCGTCAGGATGAAAAGCCGGTTTTGTGGCAGAATGCGGAGCTGTCGTATGTGCGCCACAGACATGAATTGTATTACGCTGCAGAAGCTGATTGGAAGGGGCGTGAATACAATCGGCGCGGTGCTTACCGGCTTTATATCGGGGAGGAGATCCGTGCCAAAATCGGTCAGGCAAGAAAAAGCAGAATTGTCCACCTGAAAGATATAAGCAGCAGCGGATTTGCTTTCATATATGATGAAGAAATTGCAGATGCAGAGGGGATGTTTGTTTCTCTTAAATATGTTGCAGAATTGGAAGGCAATGTTAAAGAATTATCCATGCATGGTAAGGTTGTGCGATGTATGCCGCTGGAAGACGGAAGGTTTTTATATGGCTGCGCACTCCTGAAAAAAAATGAGATGATTGGGCATTATATTAATCAAAAGCAAATGGAACAGCTGGCGAATAAAAACGAACGGTTCAGTAATAAGGAAAAAGACTGATGAGACAGGACATGTTGAGCCGAAGCCGGATGTTTTGTGATAAAAAAGAAAATCATGGAGGAAATTATTATGTTAGTTTCAGCAGAAGAAATGTTAACAAAAGCAAAAGCCGGGAAATATGCGGTGGGTCAGTTTAACATCAATAATCTGGAGTGGACGAAGGCTATCCTTCTGACTGCCCAGGAATTGAATTCACCGGTAATTCTTGGTGTGTCCGAAGGGGCAGGAAAGTACATGTGCGGTTACAAAACAGTGGTCGGTATGGTGAATGGAATGCTGGAAGAGCTTGGCATCACGGTTCCGGTTGCACTGCATTTGGATCATGGAAGTTATGAAGGAGCGAAAGCATGTATCAAGGCCGGATTTTCTTCTATTATGTTTGACGGTTCCCACTATCCGATTGAGGAAAATGTGGCAAAAACAAAAGAACTGGTAGCGATTTGCAACGAAAAAGGAATGTCCATTGAAGCAGAAGTCGGTTCCATCGGTGGAGAGGAAGATGGTGTAGTTGGCGCCGGTGAATGTGCGGATCCGGAAGAATGCAAAATGGTGGCAGATTTGGGCGTTACAATGCTGGCTGCCGGCATTGGAAATATTCATGGAAAATATCCGGAAAATTGGGCAGGCCTCAGTTTTGAAACCCTGGCTGCCGTTCAGGAAAAGACAGGAACGATGCCGCTTGTACTTCATGGCGGTACGGGAATTCCGGAGGATATGATTAAAAAAGCGATTTCGCTCGGCGTTTCCAAGATTAACGTTAATACAGAGTGTCAGCTTTCTTTCCAGGAAGCAACGCGTGCATATATTGAAGCCGGCAAGGATCTTGAAGGAAAAGGATTTGATCCGCGCAAACTTTTGGCACCGGGAACCGAGGCAATTAAAGCGACAGTGAAAGAAAAAATGGAATTATTTGGTTCCGTGGGAAAAGCCTGACAGAGGGAAAAATCAGGTCATGAACCATGTATTGTGTGAGCCGGTCGATTGGGACCGGCTCTTTGGTCATACGGACAAGCCGGATGGAATAGATTGAAAAGAAAAAGGATTTTATATGAAACCATTGCTTGTATCGTGGCTGGATGCCTCAAAATATATTTACCACAGTGGAACATTATTAGTTGATTTACGTGAAAGAGCCTGTTACGAAAAAAAGCATGTGACCGGTGCATGGAATATTCCCTATGAAAAGTTAGATGAACATATGGAAGAGCTTATGAACTATGAGCATATTATTTTTTATTGCGATCATGGCAATCACAGTCTGAAAGCAGCCAGAAAATTATCAAAGAAGGGGAAATGGGCCTCCAGTATAGCCGGCGGATATGAAGAAATCAGAAAATGAGGTTATTATGAAACAGTATGAACTAATTGCGCCATGCCATTTCGGTATGGAAGCGGTGTTGAAAAGAGAAATTCAGGATCTTGGTTATGAAATTACGGAAGTGGACAATGGAAAAGTAACATTTCTTGGCGGTGCAGACGCAATTGCACGAGCCAATATTTTTCTCCGTACTACGGAGAGAATACTCTTAAAAGTTGACAGTTTCCGGGCCGTAACTTTTGATGAACTGTTTGAAGCGGTTAAAGCAATCCCATGGGAAGCGTACATTCCGGAAAATGGGAAGTTTTGGGTGACAAAAGCCAATTCCGTAAGCAGTCGTCTGTTCAGTCCGTCGGATATTCAGAGAATAGTAAAAAAAGCGATGGTAGAGCGGCTGAAATCAATTTATCATGTAAGCTGGTTTGAAGAGACGGGTGCATCTTACCCTCTGCGAATCAGCATTGTGAAAGACATCGTTACGGTTGGAATAGACACGACAGGGGAATCTTTGCACAAAAGAGGATACCGCAAATTCACGGCTCCCGCACCGGTGACGGAAACGCTTGCGGCAGCTATGATTCTGCTTTCTCCGTGGCATGCCGACCGAGTGCTTGTGGATCCTTTTTGCGGCAGCGGAACCATTCCGATAGAAGCGGCAATGATTGCGCTCGATATGGCTCCCGGCATGAATCGAGAATTTACGGCAGAAGCATGGAAAAACCTGATCCCTAAAAAAATCTGGTATGATGCCGTTACGGAAGCAGAGAATCGGATCAGGCGCGACAGGGAATTGAATATTCAGGGCTACGATATCAGCGATGAAGTTCTTCGTATGGCACGTGCCAATGCTGCGCTGGCCGGTGTGGAAGAATACATTCACTTTCAGCAGCGTGATGTGAGAGATTTTCATAATCCAAAGAAATATGGTTTTGTTATCAGCAATCCTCCCTACGGAGAACGCCTTTCCACGAAAGATGAAATGTTTTCTTTGTATCGGGAAATAGGACAGGTTATGACAGCTAACGATACGTGGTCATTTTTTCTCCTTAGCGGATATGAAGATGCACAGAGGGCGGTTGCCGCAGGAGGAAATCGCAAAAAAGCGACGAAAAACCGAAAGATATATAACGGTATGATGAAGACTTATCTGTATCAGTACATGGGCGCAAAGCCGCCGGCAAAAAGAAAGGAAAGACTGGAAAATGAGTAAAATACGATTGGTTTTTGCCACGGGCAATCAGGGAAAAGTTAATGAGTTCCGGCAGATGCTGGGAGATGACTACGAGATTTTATCCATGAAGGATTTAGGTGTAGACGTCGATATTGTGGAAGACGGAGTTACATTTGAAGAAAATGCCATCATCAAGGCAAAGAAGGTGATGGAGGCGACCGGTGAAATGGTTCTTA
>CAZGDT010000089.1:0-6394 GCA_964524245.1 uncultured Eubacterium sp.
CCATTGAAGTGCAGTCAGAAGTGGTACTTCAGAAACCTTTTAAGGAAAGAAGGGAAACGTGCGGTTTTTATTCCGTCACGGAAGGAGAGGAGACGGAAGGAAAAGCGTATTTTAGTTACAATGTCGTATGTGGAGATTCTTTAGACCGCAATCTTTATCGGGCGTTTCAAGTGCTGGCTTATGTGCTCGTACAGTCGGTGGGAGCGCCGGTAAAGCAGGCTCTTTTGGATGCCGGAATTGGAAATGATATAAGCTGTTCTTATGAAGAGAGTATTCGTCAGCCGTTTTTTTCCATTATAGCGAAAAATGTTCGGATGGATCAAAAACAGGAGTTCCTTCATGTGATTCAGGAAGAACTTTCACGGTTGGTGAAAGAAGGCCTGAACAGGAAATCTTTGCAGGCAGCAATTCAGGGACTGGAATTTCAGCACCGGGAAGCAGACTTCGGGAATTATCCGAAGGGTCTTATGTATGGGCTGCAAATGTTTGACAGTTGGTTATATGATGAGGAACAGCCGTTTCTCCATATACAGGCAAATGAGACGTTTGCATTTCTGAAGGAACAGATAGATACCGGCTACTTTGAACGATTAATTGACGTCTATCTTCTGCATAATCCACATTCCAGTTTTGTCAGTGTACAGCCGGAAGAGGGATTGACGATACGCATGGAAGAAGAGGAAAGAAGAAGACTTAGCGAGTATAAAGAGACGTTGAGTGAGCAGGAAAAAGAAGAACTGGTCAGACAGACAAAAGAATTGAAAAGATATCAGGAGGAGCCGACGCCGCCGGAAGATATGAAGTGTATTCCGATTCTTAACAGGGAAGATATCGGAAAAAAAGCGCAACCGTTTTATAACGAAGAGAAAGAAGAAAACGGTGTCCGCATACTTCACCATAATGTTTTCACCAATGGCATTTTTTACTTCCGAATAGCGTTTGATGTAAAAGATTTGCAGGAATACACACCGTATCTTTCTCTTTTGACGGAACTTGTTTCATCTGTGGATACGAAAAAGTATACGAAGTTGGAGCTGAGCAATGAAATTTTTCTGCATGCCGGCGGAATTCATACAGATTTTAATGCGTATGGGAACAAGAAGACAGAAGACTGTCGTCTTGTTTGGGAAATTGGCGGCAAGGTATTGTACAATGAGGTGGGTGTTGTGCTTTCTCTCGTGCAGGAGATGCTGTGTTCTTCCAAAGTAGGAGATGCAAAGCGTCTTCGGGAAGTGATTGGTGAAGCACGTTCCGCGAAGCAGACATCCCTGCAGGCGGCAGGGCACAGTACGGCCATTTTGCGGGCAATGTCATATCAGAAAGAGAGTTCGCGGCTGAATGAGTATATAAGAGGAATTGCATATTATGATTTTCTTTGCGATTTAGAGGAGCATTTTGAAGAGAGAAAGGATGACCTTATTTCCATATTGGAAGCATTAATGAACAGGGTGTTTGTCAAAGACCGCCTCTTTTTCGATATAACGGCTGACGAGGAGGGATATGAAGTACTGAAAGGAAATATGAATGTGCTTTTATCCGGATTGTCACAGAACAATGAAACAGTTCTGCCGCCGGCCGCGCATCCGATGCTGCCGCCGGAGAAGAACGAAGGATTCAGGACAGCAGGAAAGGTTCAATATGTAGCACGCGTCGGAAATTTCAAAAAAAAGGGAATTGCATACAAAGGAATTTATCAGGTGATGCGGATGATTCTCGGATATAATTATCTGTGGAATGAAGTTCGTGTCAAAGGTGGTGCCTATGGTGTCATGTGTTCTTTTGGCGAAGATGGGACGGGGTATATGGTGTCCTACAGAGATCCGAATCTTAGGGAAACAAATGAAGTTTACGGGGCGGTACCGGAGTATTTAGCTAAGTTTGATGCCGACGAGAGGGAAATGATGAAATATGTTATCGGAACCGTGAGCGAATTGGATACTCCTCTTACACCACGTGCGAAGGGAAGACGTTCATTTAATGCGTGGATTACAGGAATTACGTATGAAGATGTTCAGCGCGAAAGGGATGAAATACTGGCTGCGGATGTTGAAGAGGTAAGAAAAACAGCTGAAATGGTCTCGGCAATTCTTTCCGACGGTTATATTTGTGTGTTGGGAAGTGAAGGGAAAATCGAACAGGCAGAAACATTGTTTGATAAAATACGGGTATTGAATTAGATTGTGAAGGGAGGATACAATGGAAAAAAAATTTAAGTCCGGATTTGTTGCGTTGGCAGGAAGGCCGAATGTTGGTAAATCAACACTTATGAATCGTGTAATAGGGCAGAAAATTGCCATTACATCCAATAAGCCGCAGACTACACGAAACCGCATACAAACGGTATATCATGACGAAAGAGGCCAGATTGTTTTTCTGGACACACCGGGAATCCATAAGGCAAAAAACAAATTGGGTGAGTATATGGTCGGAGTGGCAGAGAAGACATTCACGGAAGTCGATTTGGTATTGTGGCTTGTAGAAGCAACGACATATATCGGCAGAGGAGAACGTTATATTGCGGAGGAACTAAAACGGTCGCAGGCACCGGTTATTCTCGTCATGAACAAAATTGATACCATTCGTAAGGATGAGCTGTTGGAATGCATTGCGACATATAAAGATATGCTGGAGTTTGCGGATATCATTCCGGTGTCAGCGCGAACGGGAGAAAATGTGAATGAGCTTATCACGGTATTGTTTTCGCATTTGGAAGAAGGACCGGCTTTTTATGATGAAGAAGCAGTGACCGATCAGCCGGAGCGGCAGATTGTGGCAGAATTGATTCGGGAGAAGGCACTGCGTCTTTTGTCAGATGAGATTCCACACGGAATTGCTGTTGGAATAGATCGGATGAAAGAACGTCCGGATAAAAGAAATCTAATTGATATTGATGCTACGATTATTTGCGAAAGGAATTCACATAAAGGGATTATTATCGGAAAACAGGGGAGCATGCTTAAAAAGATTGGCACGGACGCCAGACGTGAAATAGAAGATTTTCTGCAGGCAAAAGTGAATCTGAAATTATGGGTCAAGGTGAAAAAAGATTGGCGGGACAGCGATTTTCTTTTGAAAAATTTCGGCTATAAAGAAACAGACTGATTACCAGAATGTGTTAGCATAGCTGATAGAAATTACGGATATCCTATTGTTATCAAAAGTACAAAAGCCTGATAATTACCGGGCGAGGAGGAAAGCAATGGGAAACGAAGAATCATGGAATACATTTGTCCGCACGGGAAGCGTGACGGATTACCTGGCATATGCACGCAGTGAAAATCGAAATCAAAATACGGCGAACCGCGAAAATGAAAAACAGGAAGTGAGGCGGCAGAGTGAAAGAACGTGTGATGGGAATCGTGCTCTCGGCAGCTACCATTGGTGAATATGATAAACGGGTTGTTCTTCTGACAAAAGAGCGTGGAAAAATCGCTGCTTTTGCCAGAGGGGCCAGACGCCCCCGCAGCGCGCTTTCGGCAGTAACGGAACCATTTACATTCGGTGAATTTTATCTGTATCGTGGGAGAGATTCTTATACAATTGAGCAGGCAGAGGCGCAGAATTTTTTCCCTGAATTACGCAAGGATTTAGAAGCATTGTATATGGCATTATATTTTTGTGAAGTGGCTGATTACTATTCCCGTGAGGGTATGGAAGCAAAAGAAGAAATAAATCTTTTGTATCTGTCATTGAAAGCATTGTCAGTCCCTGCACTGCCAAGACGTCTTGTCCGGTACATATATGAGTTTCGAATGCTTTTTCTGCAGGGGGAGTGCCCGCGTATATTTGACTGCATGAAATGTGGAGGGAGGAAAAACCTGCATCATTTTTATGTCGGGGAGGAAGGAATTTTGTGTGATGCCTGTCATGATGGGGAAACGGGTATTACCATTTCTGAGACGGCCGTATATACGTTACAGAGAATCGTTTCTTCTCCGTTAAGAACATTATATAGTTTTACGGTAAGTGATAACGTGTTGGAGGAAATAGAAGCTGTTGTCAGCCGATATTTTAGGGCGCACACAGACAAAAAATTTCAGGCGGAACTAATGTTAGAATAAAGGAAACGAAGGAGAAATGGCCCCTTCGTTTTTTTATCGTTAAAAATCTACCAGTTGGTTCGCTATATTTACCACTTAGGCGGGAGTGGTTTACAATGAGAAAAACAACTGATAGAATAATGATGTCGACATAAAACGGCATATGTATGCTGCAGGAAAGGCAGGAGTTTATGAAAATACGAATTGAACTGGTTGAGGAATTAGAGGAAGATGAAGTCGTTCTTCGTTGCCGCTGCCTGAATGAAGAGGTTACTAAAATTCAAAATGCCATATCCGATGTGCAGGCGGTCAGGCAGAATCTGCTGTTGTATAAGGAGGATACAGAATATTATATAGCGATAGAAGATATTCTTTTTTTGGAGACTGAAGGGGCGATTATCAATGCTCATACAAGAGACAATGTGTATCAGACAAAACATCGCCTCTACGAGTTGGAAGAAATACTTCCGGGGTATTTTTTGAGAATATCGAAATCTGCCATTATCAATTTGCGTGAAGTATACTCTATCAGCAGAAGTAATTTATCCACGACGAGTGTGGCGGCTTTTTCAAAATCGCATAAGACGGTTTTTGTATCAAGACATTATGTGAAACAATTAAAAGAAAAACTAATGGAAGTGAGGATGAGATGATGAAAAAAATTTTTTGGGGCATGTTTTTAATATTGGTGAGTGTTTATCTTGTGGTGAGTCAGATGGGACATCTGCCGACGGTAGGAGTGTTTACCATTATTTGTACCATTGCCTGTTTGGCAGTATTTATTGGAAGCATACCGCATTTACATTTTGCAGGATTATTGTTCCCGGTGGCATTCATTGGCATTCTGTATGATGAACAGCTTGGGATTACGGCTATTACACCATGGACGATTTTGGCCGCAGCGTTATTTGGGACGATAGGGTTGCATTTGATTTTTGGCCGTTTTCGTAAAAAAGGCCGTCACTCTCAGAAAAAAGTCGAATGGGAAAATGTGAATATTGAAAATCAGGACGGGAAATACGTTCACATTAAAGAATCATTCGGTTCTACCATTCGCTATATCAAATCAGAAGATTTAGAAAAAACGGATATATCCGTTTCGTTTGGTGCGGCGAAAATTTATTTTGACCATGCAGACATTCCTTCCGGAAACGCGGTTGTCAATTTGAAATGCCGCTTTGCCGGAATAGAGCTTTATGTGCCGCATAATTGGCAGGTGATTAACCACATAGATTCCGGTTTTGGTGCTGTGGATGTAGATAATGAACGAAGCGGTGAAGTGACGGCGACGCTGACACTATGCGGAAGCAACGAATTTGGCGGTATAGAAATTATCTATATATAATTCAACGATAATGAAACCTTTGTTATAAAGCCCCTTGAAAAAATTTGCTTAAAATAGTACAATAAAGCGAAAGAATATTTTGGAGGAAATGTACGATGGAAAAGACAATGGAAAAAATAGTAGCGTTGGCAAAAGGCCGCGGATTTATCTATCCGGGGTCGGAAATATATGGTGGATTGGCAAATACATGGGACTATGGAAATCTCGGAGTTGAATTAAAAAATAATGTTAAGAAAGCCTGGTGGCAGAAGTTTATTCAGGAGAATAAATATAATGTTGGTGTAGATTGTGCGATTCTTATGAATCCGCAGACATGGGTGGCATCCGGTCATCTTGGTGGATTTTCCGATCCGCTTATGGACTGTAAAGAGTGTCATGAGCGTTTTCGTGCAGATCAGTTAATTGAAGCATTTGCAGAAGAAAATGGAATGGAACTGGATGGTTCTGTAGATGGTTGGGATAAGGAGAAGATGGAAGCCTTTATCCGTGATAATCAAGTATGTTGTCCGACGTGTGGAAAACATAATTTTACAGAGATTCGTCAATTTAATCTTATGTTCAAGACGTTTCAGGGTGTTACGGAAGATGCGAAAAATACAGTATATCTCAGACCGGAAACGGCGCAGGGAATATTTGTGAATTTTAAAAATGTTCAGCGTACTTCCCGTAAAAAAGTACCATTTGGTATTGGGCAGATTGGTAAATCATTCCGCAACGAGATTACACCGGGTAATTTTACGTTCCGTACACGTGAATTTGAACAGATGGAATTGGAGTTTTTCTGTGTGCCGGATACAGATTTGGAATGGTTTAAGTATTGGAAAGAATTTTGTATTAACTGGCTGCAGACACTTGGCATCAAAGAGGAAGAGATGCGTGTGCGTGACCACGATAAGGAAGAATTATCTTTCTATAGTAAGGCAACGAGTGACATTGAGTTTTTGTTCCCATTTGGCTGGGGGGAACTTTGGGGAATTGCGGATCGTACCGATTATGACTTGACACAGCA
>CAZGDT010000090.1:0-6329 GCA_964524245.1 uncultured Eubacterium sp.
GTGCGTCCATTTGAATTTATTCGTAAAACGGAAGCACCGCAGATACTTAACTTTATTCAGGATGAGCAACCACAGACGATTGCGTTGATATTATCTTATTTGTCACCACAGCAGGCGGCAGGTATTATCAGTTCGCTGACTCCGGACAAACAAACAGATGTGGCAAAGAGAATTGCAATGATGGATCGTACTTCGCCGGATGTCATAAAAGAAGTAGAGAATATTTTGGAACAGAAACTGGCCTCTTTGGTAAGTCAGGATTATACGATTGTCGGCGGCGTGGATTCCGTAGTGGAAGTTTTGAACACGGTAGATCGCGGAACAGAGAAGCACATTATGGAAAATCTCGAAATCGAGGAACCGGAACTTGCCGACGAAATCCGAAAGAAAATGTTTGTATTCGAGGATATTCTTATGCTGGACGACCGTTCGATTCAGCGTGTTTTGCGCGAGGTTGAGAACAGCGAACTGGCAGTTGCATTGAAAAATGCGAATGAGGAAGTGCAGAATGTAATCTTTAATAACATGTCTACGAGACTTGCGGATATGATTAGGGAAGATATGGAATATATGGGTCCTGTACGCTTGAAGGATGTAGAAGAAGCACAGCAGAAGATTGTTAATATTATTCGTAAGTTGGAAGATTCTGCCGAAATTGTAATTTCCCGTGGCGGAGGTGACGAGATTATTGTCTAATCTGATTAAATATCCCTTTGTCAATTTACAGGGAAAAGAAGCGAAAGTAATTCGATATGAGGCAGAAAATACGGAATTTGTTCCAGAGGAACAAAAGAAAAAGGCTGTTTTGAAATCTGTTGAGGAAGTAGAAAAAGAGGAAGAAAAAGAAAAAAAGAACTCTGATTTTTCTGCCGGTTTTCCTGTTTCAAATCTTGATGGCATCTTCAAACAGAAGCTGCAGGAAGCAGAAAAAGAAGCGGCTGCAATTTTAGAAAGTGCCCGAATGGAAGCGGCAGAGATTGTTCGTGAGGCGAGAGAACAGGCGGAGGAAGTTCAGGAGAATGCCAGACGGGAAGGGACGGTTCAGGGAAAAGAAGAGGGACTTCTTGAAGCAAAGGAAGAAACAGATCGAATCAGAGAAGAGCTCTTTGCAAGAAAAAAGGAGCAGGAGCAGGAATATGAAAGGATGGTGCATGAGGCAGAGGAAAGTTATGTAAATGTTCTCTGTTCTCTCATTCGTAAGCTGACAGGTATTATTGTATCCGACCGGAAAGATGTTATTCTGCACCTGATACGAAGCGGAATTTCAGATATGGAACCATCAAAACATTATATAATTCGTGTTTGCACAAGCGATCTTCTGTATATTGAGAGCAATAAGGAAGACATAATTGAAAAAACCGGCATTGCCGGAAGTTTGGAAATTCAGGAAGAAAAAGGACTGGCAGAAGGAGAATGCATCATAGAAACGGACAAGCAGATGATAGACTGTGGTTTCCGGACTCAGTTAGAGAATTTGGTCAGCACACTCCGCATGCTGGTGTAATGGAGTACCATCGAGCAGGAAGGTTATGGATATGCCAACGATTAATTTTGAGAAATATGATATGCTGATGGATAAAAGTTATGTCAGCCAGTTGGGAAAAGTTGCAAAAGTGGTTGGACTAACCATTGAATCCATTGGGCCGAATGCAAAATTGAATGATTTGTGTCTGATTAAATCAAACACCAGAACAGAACCCGTAAAAGCGGAGGTTGTTGGTTTCCGCGATGACAGGGTTCTTTTGATGCCTTATGATGCGGTTGAAGGCGTTGGATTGGGAAGCCGGGTTGAAAATACGGGAGCACCTTTACAGGTAGCCGTAAATGATGATTTACTGGGATGCACGCTGGATGGTGTCGGACAGCCTATGACACTGACTTCCACAAATGAAAGCAGTTCCCGTTATTCAGTAGAAGCGGTTCCGCCGGATCCGTTGAGCAGAGAAATTATCGCAGATGTGCTTCCGCTGGGCGTGAAGGCGGTAGATGGAATGATTACGGTCGGGAAGGGACAGCGAATCGGTATTTTTGCAGGAAGCGGAGTGGGAAAAAGCACGTTGATGGGAATGTTTGCCAGAAATACGAAAGCTGATATTAATGTAATTGCTTTAATCGGAGAACGGGGAAGAGAAGTTCGGGAATTTATCGAGCGTGATTTGGGAGAAGAAGGCATGAAACGCTCCGTGGTAGTTGTCGCAACATCAGACAAGCCCGCTTTAATCCGAAACAAAGCTGCGAAGACGGCGACGGCAGTAGCTGAATATTTTCGGGATCAGGGGAAAGATGTTTTGCTTATGATGGATAATCTGACGCGTTTTTGCATGGCACAGAGAGAAATAGGACTTGCCTCCGGTGAGCCTCCGGTATCCCGAGGATATCCGCCAAGCGTATATGCAGAAATGCCAAAACTTTTGGAGCGCGCCGGCAATTCGGATAAAGGCTCCATTACCGGTTTGTATGCTGTTTTGGTAGATGGGGATGATTTTAATGAACCAATTGCGGATACTGCCAGGGGAATTTTGGACGGACATATTGTGCTGACCCGCTCCATGGCACAGAGAAACCATTATCCGGCGATTGATGTTCTTGCCAGTATTTCACGTGTTATGAGCTCTGTCGCTTCCAAAGAGCATAAAGAACTGGCGGGAAAAATGAAAAATATTCTTGCCACCTATCGGGACGCGGAAGACCTGATTAATATTGGTGCTTATCGCGCCGGTTCCAACAAAAATATTGATTTTGCCATAGAAAAGATTGATGCAGTCAATGATTTTCTGCGGCAGGGAACAGAGGAAAAGTTTTTGCTTGATGATGTGCTTCAGATAATGAATGAGATATTTGAGGAAAAACCGACAGATGAGGAAGGATAAAAATGGCAAAATTTGTATTTTCCATGCAGAATATTTTGAATATGAAAGAAAAGCTGGAAGAACAGGAAAAAAATAATTTTGCACAGGCGAATCTTCGCCTTCAGGAGGCGCGAGAGGAGCAGACAAGGCGTGAACAACGATTGGAAGAAGAGAAGAAAAAGCTGCAGAAAGAGGTAGCGGATATGTTACATATCAGGGAAATTCGCAATCGGGAAAATTCTGTCGAGATATTTCGTATGTATGTCCGTCAACAGATATTGACGGTAAAACAGAGAGAAAAAGAAGTTGATGTAGCAAGAGAGCGATTAAATGAAGCGATGAAAGAGCGTAAAACGTTTGAAAAATTACGCGAAAAAGCGTTTGAGTCATTTCTTGCAGAAGAAAATCTGCGGGAACAAAAAGAAGTTGATGAGTTAGTGAGTTATCGTTACGGCGTTGACAGTCAGGAATGAAAGGAGAACCATTATGGCAAAAAAAGACAATAAAGATGAAAAAAAGATAAAAAATGATGAAAGTACCGGCGGTAAGATTGTTACGGTTCTTATTGTGATGGTAATAGTTATTATCTGGCTGGCCGTATTTGGCGTGTTAATCAAGCTGGATGTGGGAAATTTTGGAAGTGAAGTACTGTATCCGGTTTTAAAAGATGTACCTGTAGTTAATATGATACTTCCGACACCGGCAGAAAAAGATGAGGGCGAAGAATATGACAATCTGACAGAAGCAAATGCCAGAATTAAGGAGTTGGAGAGTCAGCTTGCCGCCAGTAAAAATGCGGGGACTGCCAATAGCAGCGAAGTAGAGGAATTGCAGGCGGAAGTCAATCGTCTGAAAAAATTTGAGGAGGCGCAGAGCTCCTTTTCAAAACGTGTACAGGAGTTTGATGAAAATGTCGTCTATAATGACAAGGCTCCGGACACAGAAGAATATAAGACATATTATGAGGGAATCGAACCTGATAATGCTGAGAAAATATATAAAGAAGTTTGTCAGGATTATGAATATTCACAGGAAATTAAAGATCAGGCGGAAGCCTATGGAAAGATGGAACCGGCCAGTGCAGCTTCGATTTTGTCAGAGATGACAAATGATCTTAGTCTTGTTGCGAAGATTCTTGACAGCATGCAAACGTCAAAAAGTGCCCTGATTCTTCAAAACATGTCACCGACTACGGCAGCACAGGTGACTACGAAAATGACATCCATGAAGAAGAAGTAAATCTAAAGAAAAAAACAGAGATTGCCGATATACATTCCGTAGATGATTTTTAAGAAGAAAGGAGGGAAGAGAATGACGATGCAGAGAATTAGTCAGGTGACAGCCGGAGCAGACAGCGTAACACCGGGACGGAGTGCGAAAACTGGTGATACGACATTTGAAACCGTTATGAGCAAACAGGCAGTAAATGCAGTCGGAGCTTCCGATAGAAATACCGACACGGCTTTTTGTTCCGAACATTCCGGTAAAAGCAGGGAACTGGCGGCTAACCGATACCAAAAAGATAAGTCGGTAAGTACCGGTAATGAATCGGTAAAACGGAAAGAAAAAGATGTTGAGCCTGATAAAACATCATGGAGGGAGACTCTGACAGACGAAGAAGGGAATTCAGAAGTGATGGCACAGACGATGACGATGCTTCAGGATGTTTATGGACTGTCTGAAAGTGAGTTGAAAGATATCATGGAGCAGTTATCAATTACGGTGCAGGACATGTTTTTATGCAATGGAGAGGGTTCCGTCATATCCGTTAACACACCGGTTATTCAGGAATTGATTCTTGGTATTCACGGAATTGAAGATGCGGCAGCTTTTCTTACCAACGACATGTTGGGACAGGAGCTTATGAACGTGTCGGAACGGCTTACAGAACTTTTGTCGGAACATCTCGGAGAGAATATGGAAGAATCCGTGACAAATACGACGGAACTTTTCGGAATGGCTGAAATATCGGATGAACAGCAAAAGATGACGAATACGGAAGATTCATCATCCGGGCAGACAGATAATCGGTTAAATGCAGGTGATGTGCAGTCAGTGCAACAGGAAGAAACCGTTTCAGAAGCGGTGCAGCTTCAAAATGAATCCGGGGATTCTGAGCAGCAGATGAATTCACGCTCTTCTTCGCACGTGGCGCAGGATGCCACTTTGGAATCTCATATATCATCCGCGTCAGATGTGTTTAAGGACAATTTGGTACAGGCATTTGAAGAAGCTCATGGAGAAGAAATATCTTCAGCAGAAAATGTGATGAGCCGGATTGTGGAACAGGTGGTACATCAGGTACGTGTACGTGTCATGCCGGAAACGACAAGTATGGAACTTTGGCTTAACCCGGCAAGTCTTGGACGTGTAAATCTCACGGTTGCCGCTACGGCGGGAACAGCGACTGCAACGCTTGTCGTAGAGAATCAAATGGCAAAGGAAGCATTGGAAAGTCAGATGATTCAACTGAAAGAAGCGTTTGTTGAACAAGGATTAAAAGTAGATGCGGTAGAAGTCACGGTTGCAGAGTTCGGACTGAAAAAAGAGAACGAACAACAGGATGATTCTTCTAATGGCAGGAGACGGAATCGGAGAGCGCATTCGGAAGATATGACTCTAAAAGAAGAAGAAAGCGCAACTGATACGGTGACGGCTCCGGAACGAAGAAGTGCAGACAGTACCGTGGATTATACGGCATAATGGAAAGGAAGTGAGAAAATGGCGATAAGTACGACGAATGATTTGACGACATCATTGGATGAACTTACGGTAAGCAACACGGAGAACAAAGTCAATCAAAGAGGGTCCAGTGAACTGGGAAAGGAAGAATTTTTGAAGCTCTTAGTAACACAGCTTCAGAATCAGGATCCGCTGAATCCGCAGGATGATACGGATTTTATTGCTCAGTTAGCACAGTTTTCTTCTTTGGAGCAGATGACGAACATGAGTGCAACGATGTCCAATACCTCAGCATACAGTCTTGTTGGTAAGGAAGTAATCGTGCAGACAAAAGATTCTTCCGGTGCATATCAGGAAGTACGTGGTATCGTTGATTATGTAGAAATGAAAAACGGAGATGCCATGCTGGCGATTAACGGACAGACGTTCAGTCTTGACGATTTGGTTCAGGTTATGGACACCGCTTATGCTGCAAAAGCTTATCTGCCGTCCGTAAAGGAGCAGACAGTTGCATATGATAAGACAAATCCGTCATTGGTTTCCGTTGAACTTGATTTGGGAAGCAATGGATATGAGGCAGGTAGTGTTGCCGTTACGCTGAATGGAGACTATATCGATAAAGAATACTTGAGTTACCAGGACGGAGAATTGACCATATCACCGAAGGCATTTGAAAATCTGGAACCGGGCAATTATTATCTGGGATTCTATTTTGATGATTTATATCAGACTTCGATAACTGATAAAGTCAGCATCAAAGTCGTTGACAGCGGTATTGCACAGGGCGGTGCTGAACAG
>CAZGDT010000091.1:0-6324 GCA_964524245.1 uncultured Eubacterium sp.
TGGTCCCGTAGCACGTGTCCTCACCAGAGCCGGAAGCATCGGAATATCTATCCTTATCTCCATCTCTTTTGCCACACACTCCGCCTGATTGTATCCGCGAAACCATAATTTTCTGCGATGAAGCGGAACAGGAATAATGTAATCCGGATTCCACTTTCGGATGATATCCCCCCGAACCCGGAGCAATTCTTCCGCAAAAAATGCCGCCTCACCGTAACATCCCTTATACTTAAAATCTGCCATTGCCTGCTTCATTCTTTCTGTATAAATCCACACGGCAGTTCCCTGAGTCAAAAAATCTTCTCTTCGGCGATTTCTTTTATCACAGCAATCCCGGCAGTATTCGTGTTCACATGACGCAAGCGGTTTCCCGCAACGCATGCAGTATGGTTCTTTTACAACCGGAAGGCGTTTTTTGCATTCCGCACAAACGGTATTTTCCCCGCCGTCCGGCAGATCGCCGCAAATCGGGCATTTCCCGGGAAAAAGAATATCCAACAAATTCAGTGTCCGTTCCCTCCTTTTCATCATAACAAATTATTCCTTTTTTTGCACTACATTTTTATTTTCCTTCCATCTCTGTCAGCCGTTCCCGCAAAGAAGAATAACGTGTCTGTTCTGACTGATTACGTATCATCTCCTTCACAGTCTCACGGCTTCCGACAATTGTGACACATTTTTTCCCTCTCGTAACCGCCGTATATAAAATATTTCTGTTCAAAAGCGGTTTGGGTCCCGTCAAAAGGGGAAGTACCACAGCCGGGTATTCGCTTCCCTGAGATTTATGAATGGTAATGGCATAAGCAAGTTCCAATTCCTCCATATTGGCCTGTCCATAGGTAACGTATTTCTCATCTTCGAATCGAACCGTTATTTCTTTATTAAAATTATCTATTTCCGTAATAACGCCGCAATCTCCATTGAATACACCGCTTCCCTCTTCTATCATCATCTGATTGTAGCCTCGAATCTGCCACTTAATCTGATAATTATTTTTCATTTGCATGACTTTATCTCCTTCGCGAAATATAAAGTCATGTATTTCCATCTGATTCTTTTCCGGAGATTCCGGATTCAAATATCTCTGTAATATTTCATTACATCGGTGAACACCAAGCTCTCCCTTTTTCATCGGCGTCAGAACCTGCACGTCAAACGGCGTACAATCCGTATACTCCGGCATTTTATAACGCACAAGCCACAACATAACTTCCAACACCCCATGACTGTCATCCCTCTTCAGGCAAAAAAAATCTTTACTCTGATTGTCCAGGGCAATTTCCTCTCCGGCATTAATCCTGTGCGCATTAACAATAATGTCACTCTCTGCTGCCTGTCGGAAAATCCTGGACAACTTCACCACATTAAAGCAATGAGACGCAATGATATCTTTCAATACATTTCCGGGTCCCACACTTGGAAGCTGATTCACGTCTCCCACGAGAATCAGTCTGGTGCCTACCGCCACTGCCTTCAAAAGACTGTGAAACAGAAAAATATCCACCATGGACATCTCATCAATAATCACCACATCCGTCTCCAATGGATTCCATTCATTTCGCTCAAATAACTCTGTCTGTTTCTCATCTCTTTCTTCTTCCAACATGGCTCCATTGTATTCCAACAGACGATGTATCGTCTGTGCCTCATAGCCCGTTGCCTCTGACATCCGCTTCGCTGCCCGGCCGGTGGGTGCAGCCAGAAGAATTGACATTCCTTCCTGACGAAAGCACTCAATAATCATATTAATCGTTGTCGTTTTCCCGGTTCCCGGTCCTCCCGTAATCACCAAAAAGCCACTGCTCAACGCTTCACGCACGGCTGTCTTCTGAAGGTCATCCAATTCAATTCTTTCTCTTTTTTCAATTTCTGCAATTACGCCGTCATAAAGTTCTGTTTTCCGCCCCATGGGTACGTTTAAATCAAAAAGCATTCGTGCACAATTCAATTCGGAATAATATAGCGCAGGCAGATAAACATGACGTTCCGGACTTATGATAACTGCTTTTTCTTCTGAAAGACTCTCCAAAACATCCAGAAGCCGGTCCATTGATACCTCTAACCGGTATACCGCTTCCTGCATAAGGAGCTCCTCCGGCATATATACATATCCTTCTTTTGTGCCCAGATTCAGAACATACAAAAGTCCTGCCCGCAGCCTTTGCACGGAATCTCTTGAAAAGCCGCTTTTAACTGCAATTTCATCTGCAATTTTAAACCCGACTCCCTGGATATCTTCTGCCAGCTGATAAGGATTATCCCTCACGATATCATACAATGCCACGCCATATGTTTTATATATTTTTACGGCAAGCCGATTGGAAATTCCATGCTCCTGCAAAAAAATCATCGCCCCCCGCATCTCTTTTTTTTCTTCAAACTGCATGGCAATGGCACGTGCTTTTTTCTCGCTTATCCCCTTAACTTCCTCCAGGCGCTCCGGCTCTTTTTCTATAACTTCAAATGTTTTATCGCCAAACTTATCCACTATGCGCTTTGCTAATCCCCCACGTATGCCGGCAATGGCACCCGACGCCAGATATCGCAGCATGGCAATTTTATCTTCAGGTTCCTGCACCTCGCAGGATATCACTTTCAGCTGTTCCATATATATCGGATGCTGCACCATTTCTCCCCGGACACACACATATTCTCCTTCATTAATAAAAGGCAGATTTCCAACACACGTTTCAGAATCACCATCCTCATTCTCCAATTCAAAAACCGTGTACCCGTTTTCAACATTGCGATAAACTATGTGCGCCACATAACCTTTACGTTCTTCCATGGATGCCTCCCAATTCGTCACAAAAAGCCCCCGGTAGCACAATGGCGCCAAAGGGCTTTTGCTTTATCATTACTGTTTACTGTTTGTTATTATTGATGGATGCATACAACTGCTCTGCAATGCCAAGTCCCTGCCCGCTGTTTACCATTTGCTCTGCAATGGCAGACAGGTAATTATCCTGAAACATTTCTACATAATCTCCGCCGTCATCTTCCTCGTCATCAGAAAATACTTTTGCAGATTCCTGCATAGACTCAAGCATCTGTTGAATCATATATGCTTCAAACTCTTTACACGCCTCCAGCGTCTCCTCATCCGTCTCCGCACTCTGAATCTGATTCGTCACACGTTCCGACGCTACGTCAGAGGCTTCTGTGGAATAATTCGTAAAATATGTATCTCCAATTGATGATACTGCCATCCAATCACCTCATTTCACTTTCATCAGCTGCGAAGATTGTTCGCCTGCTGAAGCATCTCATCCGATGCCGTAATCGCTTTTGAATTCATTTCATAAGCACGCTGAGCAATAATCATGTTTACCATCTCGTCTGCCGCCTGAACATTGGAACTTTCCAAATACCCTGACACAATCTTCGAATTCAATTCTGCCGCTGTATATACGGTCGGCTCGCCGGATGCTTCTGACTGCAGATAGTTGGAACCGGATGCTTTTTCAAGTCCGCCGGCATTGGGGAAATATGCTAATCCTATCTGAATTCCCAAATTCTGCTGATTGCCATTGGCGTCCGGATATGTCAGGTTTCCAAACTGATCAACGCCCACACTGCCGGAACGGTATGTACTCGGAATCGAAACTGCTTTTCCATTCGTATCCAGTACCGGATTCCCTTCGCTATCCGTAAGAGTAATCATATCACCGTCTATCGCCATATTAAAATGTCCGTTTCGCGTATATGCCGTCGAGCCGTCACTTAACTGAACCCGGAAAAAACCTTCCCCCTGAATGGCATAGTCAAACGCACCATTAGATGCATTTAAGGCTCCCTGAGTAAAATCCGAAGAAATCGAACCAACACGTACGCCCAGTCCTACCTGAGCGCCTACCGGCTTGGGTTCACCGGTACTTGTTGTGGATTTCGTCTGAAGGTTCTGATAAATCAGCGTCTTAAAATTCGCTGTCTGCGTCTTATATCCTGTAGTATTAATATTTGACAAATTGTTCGCAATAACATCCAAATTGGTCTGTTCACCAATCATGCCACTGGCTGCGGTCCATAAAGAACGCATCATGGTCAACCACCTCCCATAATTATTTTATCACAATGCTCCTACCTGATTCACGGATTTGTCCAGCATGGAGTCATACGAATGAATCACTTTCTGATTCGCCTCATAAGCGCGGGTTATAGTAATCATATCGACCATTTCCCTTACAACATTAACATTTGACTGTTCCGTATACCCCTGCAGGATTTCTGCTTCGGCATCCTTGAACGTTGCTCCGTCTACCGGTTCGTACATGGTATCACCGTACTTGTAAAGATAATCATAGTCCGCAAAATCAACAACCTTTAGTGTGTCAATCATCTCTCCGTCTGCCGTAATCTGTCCGGTTCCGGATATCGTCACACTTTTGGAGGAGGGATCGATAATAATGTTTCCATTCTCCCCCTGTACCGGATTGCCGTCTGCATCCACCAAAAGACCATCCTTCGTTACATGGAATCTTCCGTCACGTGTATAGCGCGTATGCACTTCTCCGGTTTTGTCCGTCACGTTCACGACAAAAAATCCGCTTCCACTCAGTGCCAAATCATAAGTACCGCCTGTCTCACGTACAGACCCCTGGGAATAATCCGTATATGTCTCCCCAATCTTCACACCCAGACTCAGCTTACCAATGCGCTCATTGTGATACGCTTGAGATCCATCTCTGATTTTAATTCCAAGTACCTGATCAAATGCCTGACTGGCAACTTTTTCATCTTTGTAACCTACGGTATTGGAATTGGCCATGTTATTTGAAATAACATCCAGCCTCTTCTGCTCATTGACCATCCCTGTCCATGCAGTATAAAGACCTCTCAGCATGTCATACCTCCTATTTTTCTCCTGTCAGCAGTTTCTGCTAATCCTGCTCACTCATGGATTCACCACTCAAAAATTCTACATATCGCCCCGTACCGATTGCCACAGCCGTCATTGGCTCTTCAGCAGTCATTGTTGTAATACCTGTCTTGGACTCAATCAACTCTTCCAGTCCATAAAGAAGACTTCCGCCACCGGTCAGAACAATACCCCTGTCCGCGATATCAGCCGCAAGTTCCGGCGGTGTCTTTTCCAGGACAGCATGTACAGCTTCCACAATCTGTGATGTGGTATCTTTCAATGCTTCTTCCGTCTCTTCTGACGTAACCGTAATCGTCTTAGGCAGTCCCGTCACAAGATTCCTTCCCCGAACGTCTACCGACACACTCTCCGGCCGCGGATAAGCAGAACCGATTCGAATTTTAATGTCTTCTGCCGTTCTCTCTCCAATCAGAAGATTATGTTTCTTCCTCATATATCGCACGATGGCGTCATCAAAATCATCTCCGGCTATCTTTATGGAAGCACTCACTACCGTACCTCCAAGAGAAATCACCGCTATATCGGTCGTACCGCCTCCGATATCAACAATCATGTTACCGCAGGGACGCGCAATGTCAATCCCGGCACCAATCGCCGCCGCAATAGGTTCCTCGATGATTTTCACATCTCTGGCTCCTGCCTGAAATGCCGCATCCTCAACCGCTTTTCTCTCAACTTCCGTCACCTGACTCGGTACACATATACTGATAAGGGGCTTACGGAATCTCTGCTTTCCAACTGCTTTCTGAATAAAATATTTTAACATCTTCTCCGTCACGGTATAATCCGAAATAACTCCCTGACGAAGAGGACGGACTGCTACAATGTTCCCCGGCGTACGTCCCAACATGAGACGCGCCTCTTCTCCAATTGCTTTGATACGATTGGTGTCACGATCAAAAGCAACTACGCTTGGCTCTTTCAATACGACGCCTTTTCCCTTTACATACACCAATATGCTGGCCGTTCCCAAATCAATTCCAATATCAAAAGCCACTTCCTTACTCTCCTTTCTCTATCTCCTGTACAGTATTCCCATTGTCTATACATATTATAAACACATTTCCAAATATTTCAAAGTCTTTTTTCCGATTTTTCCTATTTTCTTTTGTTATCAGTCTTCGTCCGCATAAGCCGCCTGCAGCATAATGGCACACTCTACTCTTTTTCGCTGCAATTCACAGCCGATTTCATATGGCTTGTTGATATCTCCATGACAATGATATGCGTTGGCAGCACATCCGCCGCTGCAGTAGAATTTCGCAAAACAATTCCTGCACTCTTCCTTTGCATACACATTGCACAACTTAAACGTATCTCTTAATTCCGTATTGACAATACCGTCATCCACGTTGCCGATGCAAAACTGTTCTTCCCCGACGAACTGATGGCATGGATAAAAATCTCCCCACGGCGTCACGGCAAGGTATTCCGTCCCGGAC
>CAZGDT010000092.1:0-6290 GCA_964524245.1 uncultured Eubacterium sp.
ACGTACGGGAATCCAGACCTTCTTCATAAAGAACAACATCCGGTTTGATGATTCCCCCGCATTTGCAATATGGAACACCTGTCGTGTTGAGAATGTCCTGCAAGGAATAGAATTTGTGACAATGTGTGCAGTAATTTCGCAGAACAGAACCATGCAATTCCAATACTTCCCTGCTTCCGGCTTTTTGGTGCAGACCATCTATATTTTGTGTAATGACCGCTTTAAGTCGGCCCTGTTTTTCCAGATTGGCAAGTGCCCGATGGGCAGCGTTCGGAACGGCATTCGGGAACAGCATTTTATTGCGGTAAAAGCGATAAAATTCGTCGGTGTTCTGAAGATAAAAACTATGTGAGAGGATTGTTTCCGGCGGATACCGGTACTCTTGGTTGTATAGGCCGTCAACACTCCGAAAATCGGGAATGTTGCTTTCTGTTGAGACACCGGCTCCGCCAAAAAATACGATTCTCTCTGAAGTTTCAATCCATTCTTTAAGCTTCTCTTTTTCTGTATTCATATTGAACCCTCCCAAATGAAATAACGGTTTCTAACATTCTAACATATTACATTTTCAAATGAAAGATTTTTGTGCGGCCGGAATAAGCCCATTTATTGTTGATTTTTTTTCTGCACCGTAAACGTAAGGAGAGCTTTTTTCCTTTTTTTCGCATAATCGAACAGGAATTTTTGCTTTTAATTATTTTTTTCTTCCATTTTCCGGAATTATACCGATAAAAAACTTCAGTTTGACTTTTTTGGGTTTTCTTTTTCCACTGAAGGAGAATTTTCTTCTTCTTTTTCTTTGTTTTGATTTTATAAGGTTTGCCGGGCTTTTTCGTTTTAGATGTAACCTTTGTTTCCGGTTTTTTCTGAGTATCTGGAGTGGAAATGGTTTTATTACTCAATTCACGAACAGCGAATAATGTTCCACTGTCATTGGAATAGTACAGTGTTCCGTCACTCCCGGCGGTAATACTGGAAAGACAATACTGTTTTTGGCCAGTTGGTGTATAAAGTGTCTTCCAGGCTGAATTGTTGGCATTTGGATGATCCGTAAAATAATAAAGTCCTCCCGGCAGTGCATTGGCGGAAAAATAAATGTAAACATTTCCTGTTGGATCCCATCCGGCAGATACAAGTGGGGATGATTTCACCTCCGCCATGGCCGGTCCCTGTACTTTGTAAATCGGTTGGAGAGAATCGGTATCCAGAACGACGACATAGGCATAATGATTGGCACTGCAGCCGATATAAATACGTTTGTTGTAAATTGTCGGAGTGCTTGTACAGTTTATCTGGAGCGCATCCGGCACAAGGGAAGAAGAGCGGACGGTGTCAATTTTACCACCGGCTGCCTGAATTTCATAGAGTGTGCCGTCATTTGCGGCAGTGTACAAAGCATTTGTTTCGGAAGAATAAGTAATACCGCTGCGAATTTGTGCACTGTCCGTTAATTGATAAGTATCATATACTTTATCTTCGTAAAGAGCGTGAGAAATGAGCAGTCCATTGTCACCGCAGAAATAGAGAGCGTCGTCATAAACAATGCCGCCGCTCCAATAATATCCTCCGGGGTATTCGTTATTTTCATAAGTCCATTTAACCGAGCCGTCTGCTGCATTCAGACAATAAAAGATACCGCTTGTTTTACTATTGTTAATTATTGTAGAACCTGCATATAAATATCCATCATGAAGGAAAACAGTTGACAGCGACTGACCGCCAAATGATTTGCTTTGCCAGATAGAAGTCATGGATTGGATATCAATACACTCCATTTTGCCGTCATTAAGAGGAATGTATAAATAGGATTCGTTAAGCAGCATATTACAGATGCTGTTCATTTTTGCGCAAAGAGAGCACTGACGCAGAATCCGGCCATCCTCATATGCTACTTCATAAAGAGTATCAGAATTAACAATATAAATGGCTGTTTCCGTCAGAATTGGAGTGGAGTTATAGGATGTTTTTTTCCCTGATGAGAAGGAACGAGTCCAAATAGTACCACTTAACGTGGTATCCGTCGGTGTTTTGACAGATACCACATTAGCGGTCCCTTTCCCCTGCTCATCACGAAAAGTCGTGAATGCGCAGAGAAACAGGAAAGCGGTTGTCACCAGGCAAAGTAGTGTCTTTCTTTTCATTTTTTTCACTTTCTTATTTTACTTTGATTTTCAGTATCTTTCCGTTTTTCCCGTATATACGTTTGCCGTCAGACTTGATATAGGCTTTTATCCTAATGTAATATGTTCCTTTTTTTCGTTTGAAGGAGAGTTTTGTTTTCTTTACATCAGCCAGTTTTTTGTATCCTTTATTTTTCTTTTTCGAAATGCTCACCTTGTAACCGGCTGCTGATTTTACTTTTTTCCAGGAAAGAACAATTTTTTTGCTTTTTTTTCTTGATTTTTTTACGACTGCTTTGATGGATGACGGTTTTGCCGGAGGAGTAATTTTGCCGGATGAAGGTGTCATCATTGGGGTTGCAGAAGGTGAAGCAGTCGGTGTGATAGCCGGTGTGGCAGTTGGTGTGGCAGAAATATCGGAATCCGTATCTGTTACATTATCTGAGACACTGACTATGGCGTACGGACGTGAAATGTCATAATGAACATTATCGGCTGCTTTACGATAAGCGGATAATACATATTTTCCGGCAGTCTTAAAGCAGAGAGATGCCATGCCGCTGTTGTCCGTTTTGGCGGAAACGACAGCGTTATCTACAGTTGCCGTATCGGTTTCGCTGTTGTATGGTGCTGCAATTACGGAAGCATTGGTTATCTCTTTTACAATCGGCATATAAGCATCATCATAGCCAAGTCCTTTTAATGGCAGTGATAGAGAGGTGTTCGTTTTGACATTGTATTCCTTTTGCTCAAAATATGCATAATTTGTTTCTACGTTATCCGGCCAGGTGCCACCGCCCCAAAGTCCGTAAATAGTAATGGAATCTGAGGATTTCAGTTCGCAGGAAGCCATTCCGACGGAAGCGGAAGTATGATTTACGGAATACATCCAGGAGGTTCCATCCTGTGTTCCTGCGGAAGGACTTCCTTCGGAGGTGCCATCGGTATTAATCCCTTCCACGTAGAGTCCGTATTGGCTTTCTGAAGCTTTGATGTAATTTTTCATTGTGGCATCTGTGGCACCTTTTTGCTCTGTCAGATATTTTGCCAGAGCATGAAGCGGTGTCAATATTTCAGTTCCAAGCCCGATTCCGTAATCTTTTTTGTCATCTTCCGACAGTGTTATCTGAACAGGGGGAATCAGAGTTTTCTCATCCTGTTCGACACGCAGTGTAACGGTAATGGTGGATTGTGCCTTTGCCACATAACCCTGCAGCATGGTGAAAGTCATGGCAAAGATTAAGAGCAGAGACAATAGTTTCTTTTTGTTTTTCATTGAAAAGCCTTCTTTCTCGCGTATCGCGTAAAATATTTTGGTATATGCGATAACATAAGAAAAGTCCCATCTCCCCTTAAAAAGGGCGTGACAGGACCTGTGATGACTAAGAAAAGTTAGTCAAAACATTTCCTCTCCCTCCGAAAGGTCACGTTTCACACCATAAGGCAGGTCTTCCGACTCAAGGTTCGTTTGGAACGGTCAAATGCCGTGTAGTGTACGCCTTCCCGGTAAAAAACCAGTGGCAATCAGGTACACTCCATCCCCTAATACGGCAGCGGGGGCTGTGGCGGACTCTCACCGCCTTCCCTATTAATCTCTCGCGAGAACCATATGGTTACTAATATTATTTTATACCATCAAGCGATATTATAGCAGTGCTTGACATATTTGTCCATTCTTTGTTACTCTATTGAATAGATTATGAAACACGAGGAGATCTTGTCATGAAGTGGAATCAGAAAGGTATTTTGTTTTGCGTCATTTTATTTGTGGCAGTTGTTGCGGTTATGCTTCTTCAGACATTAGAATCAGACACAGAAAAAAATGAGCCTGTTTATGCTTCGGAAGAAGATATAATTTCCGTGCCGGAAAAAACAGATGAATTATCAGGGGCTGTAAGTGGAGAGGCTGTCGTAACATCCGTGCCGGTCATTGAAAAAACAGGGGAGAAAAAAGAAATTACACCTTCACCGGTGCCTTCTGTCATTCCAAAACAGGGGAAAAAAGCTTCTGAAAAGAGACAGGAGAAAGATAAAAAGGGAAAAAAGGAAAAAAAGGAAAGAAAGAAAAAAGAAAAACAGGTCAGGACAACGGCGGAACCCATAAAGCCACAGGTAACTGTAATTTCCACGGAAGAGCCAAAGAAAAATACGGTGTTCTTTGAAATTCAATGTAAGGCAATTATGGATAAAAAGTCGCTTTGGAAAGATGGAATAGAAGAAATCATTCCAAAGTCAGGTGTGTTTTATTCCGGGACATGCCCTTTTACCGAAGGAGAATCCGTATACGATATATTGAAGCGTATTTGCGAGAAAAAGGGGATTGTGTTGGACAGCGAATATACCCCGTTATATGGTACTTACTATGTGAAGGGAATAGGAAATTTGTATGAATTTGACTGCGGTTCAGAAAGCGGGTGGCTGTATTCAGTAAACGGTGTTACACCGGGGACGGGCGCCAGCGGCTATAAGGTAAAAAGTCAGGATAAAATAGTATTTTACTATGATTATGAGTATTAGGAGGAAGCAGAATGGATGTATTTACACGATTGCACCCGGTTTCAATTTTCTGTTATTATACCGTTACACTGATACTGGTTATATATGTGGGGCATCCTTTGCTTTACTTTATGCTTTTGGTGATGACATTTGCGGATTATTGTTGGAATGTTGGAAAAAAAAGAGCGTGCAAAGCATTTGTTTCCTCAATGGGAGCAACCGTATTCTGTGTCATAATCAATCCGCTGTTCAATCATCGTGGAGTAACGACACTTTTTATTCTCGGTGGCATGAGAATTACGAAAGAAGCAGTAGAGTACGGCCTTTACATGGCTGTGTTGCTGTTGGGGTCGATTTTTCTTTTTTCCTCTTTTTCGCATGTGATGTCATCAGAAAAAATCATGACCCTTGCCGGAAGACATTTTCCATCACTTGCTCTTCTTTTTTCTATGGTTCTTCGACTGGTGCCGAAGGTAAAAAAAGATTTTAAGGAAATGACGTCACTTCATGGAAACTGTCCTAAAGTCTGGATGGCGGTTATCGGAAAGCAAATGGAGGATTCAGTTGAACGAAGTCTGGCCATGAAAAATAAGAAATACGGAGCCGGAAGAAGAACTTCGTATTATTACAAAAAATGTGGGAGAACGGATTGGATTCTTTTGGGAGCTGTAGTCATTATGGTTTTTATTGTCGTTTTTGTTTCGGTTCGAACACCTGTCAGTGTGTGGTTTTTTCCGAGTATCCATGTGGAAATGTATCCGATTGTATATTGGCTGCTATGGATGATGTATCTGGCTATTCCAATGGGAATCAAAGGAAAGGAGGAAGTGTCGTGGCTTATATCGAGGCAAAAGATTATCGATTTTACTATCCGGGACAAATAAAACCGGCTCTGGATATATCAAATTGTTCGGTAGAACGTGGAACCATATGTCTTATTGCAGGACCTTCAGGAAGCGGTAAAAGCACGCTCCTTCGTCAATTTGCAAAAGAATGGGGACTAAGGGGACGCGAAGAGGGAAAGCTTCATGTCGAAGCATCAGAAATTGCATATGTCTGGCAGAATCCGGAGAATCAGATTGTTACGGATTCTGTTTCTTATGAACTTGTATTTGGACAGGAAAATGCAGGCGTTTCGACAGAACAGATGAAACGCCGTCTGGCAGAGGTTGTAACAGCATTTGGGCTGGAAAGTCTTGTGGAACGTGACACAATGGAATTGAGTGGAGGAGAGAAGCAAATTGTTAATGTTGCTTCATGTCTTGCCATGAATCCTGAACTGATGATTTTGGATGAACCAACCGGACAGCTTGATCCGGTTGCGTCGAGACGGTTATATGATTTACTGCGTCAGATAAATGAAGAACTTGGGGTGACAATTGTTTTGGCAGAACAGAGGCTGGAAGATATTGTGCCGATTGCGGATAGCATTATTTGCATGGAAGGGGGGCGGATTGTGGCACAGGGAGCTCCGGGAAGTGTTTATCAGTCTGTCAGGGGTTCTGCCTGTGAACAGTTTTTTCCATCATATATGAAGCTTGGTGAGAATCTTCTGACAAGAAAAGAAGCAAGAATCTGGTTTGAAAGTCATTATCAGTCTTTGGAGTTTTGTGACGAGAATATGAGTGTGAAGAGAAAACCGTCATCCGATTATTTGATTTTAAAAGATATATA
>CAZGDT010000093.1:0-6290 GCA_964524245.1 uncultured Eubacterium sp.
TACCACGACATAATTCATGGGACCGGTCTGATAAAGCTGTAAATCGGCAAAATAATCTCTAAAGTGTTCTTTCAGATAGGCGTCAATATGCTTTACCAGATTACAATACCGATCCTGCCATCCCGCATTAACATAAGACATACTCACATCATATAAGCAATTGCAATTATTCGACATAAAAATACCTCAATATCCGTCTTCATTCACATTATATGAAAAGATTCTTCTCTTGTCATCCTTTTTTTAAGCAAAAACAGGCGCAGAGTATCCGATTGTATCCGATTGCGACAGCTTGACATCATCCGATAAGGTGTAGTAAAATATTTTGGGCTATAAGGACGAAAAGAGGATATATTTATGAATGTAAAAATAAAGACAGTACTGGTTCATCTCATCCAATACCTGCTGTTTTTTCTTCCAATAAAAAAGAACCGTATTATGTTCTATGCAAACAACCGCAAAGGTTATGTATGCAATCCTGCCGTTTTGATGGAGGCTTTCCGTTCCCGGCATCCGGATGAATATGATCTGATTTGGGTAACACGCTATCCGGAAACCTGCACAATACGTGACGGAATTACGGTGGTAAGACAACGAAGTTTTTCTTATTTCCGCCTTTTTCTCCGGACAAAGTATTTTATTACCAATGATATGGTTGACGAAGCACTGGTCAAAAAGCGCGGCCAAATCTTTCTGTCTACCTGGCACGGCGGCGGCGCATATAAAAAAGTAGGTTCAGCCACGGTAAAAGAAGATCCGGTTTTTGAAAAAAACTTTCACAAATGGTACGGCAGACTGGATTACTTTGTTTCTTCCTGCCGGGTCTGCACGGATTTGTATGCTGAGGCTTTCGGGTTGAACCGTCGAATCTTCCTGGAAACCGGAACACCGAGAAATGACATTTTTTTTGAAAGCCATCCGGAAATCATAAAAAGGGTGAGAGATTTTTACCGGATTAGTAATTCCTCTAAAATTCTTCTCTTCGCCCCCAGCTTTCAAATGTCGTCGCCCGACAAAGAAAACTATGATTTGAAATGGCTGTACCGGACAGCCGATAAACTCAGCGAAACCACCGGGGAAGATTGGATTATTCTATACCGTTCCCATTATTTCCGTGAAAACGCTGCCGTTTTGGACAACAGACGCCTAAAAGACGGCAATACGTATTTTGAAATGCAGGATTTACTGTACACCGCTGATTTGCTTGTGACGGATTTTTCATCCTGTATTTGGGATTTTGCCCTGACCGGCCGTCCCATCATCCTGTTAGAAAACCGGCTGCAGGATTATGAGCAGACAGACCGCGGATTTTTCATTCCCTACAAAGAGTGGCCTTATCTGATGTGTCGTAACCAATCAGAACTTGCAGACGTGGCAGCCGCCTCCCGGGGAAAAGATTTTTCCGAAGTCTATCGGAAACATTTTAGTGATATGGGTTCTTTTGAACAGGGAAATGCCTGTGAAACAATAATGAGTATATTAGACAATGAGGAGAAATAGAATGGATAAACAACGTAACAAAAAATTATGGATATTTAATGCCGGAAACAGTTACTCCGGCAATCCGAAATGGCTCTTTGAATATTTAGTACGCCATCATTCTGAAATCACCCCCATATGGCTGTGCTATGAAAAAGCAACATTGCGCTATGTAAGAAAACTAGGTTACCGGGCGGAACTCTACCGCTCAAGCGCCGGACGAAAAGTTATGTCGGAGGCCGGCGTCTATGTCGTGGAAATGTGCAAGGAAATCTTTCAGCCGGAATTGACGGGCATTACGATTTTGAATCTCTGGCACGGTGTAGGATGCAAAAGCATTGAGCGCAAAGTTACCAGTGGTTTTCTGCGCGAACGCATCGCAAAAAAATACATCCAAAACAATGACATACTGCGTAATAATCAATTGTTTCTTGTTACGTCCGAACTAATGGAAACCCATTTTAAGGAACAGTGCGGAATTGATGATAACAAAGTGATTCGTGCCGGTTATCCGCGATGTGTCGTAAAAGATGAAGTCAAAAACTATGACCATGATATCCGCACACGAAAAGGATTGGGAACGGATGCCCGGCTTGCCATTTACTGTCCCACATATCGCGATAACAACGGTGCCAATTTCATGAAATCCGCTCTCCCGGACATGAAGAAACTGGCACAGACATTAGAAGAAAATAATATTCTTCTTATTTTCAAAATGCACCCGCAGGTTGAAAAAGACAGCCAGTATCTCGCCATGAAAAACACTTATAAAAATCATCCGAATTTTTATTTTTGGGAAAACAAAGATGATGTGTATGAGATTTTCAGCGAAATCGACGTTGCCATCGTGGACTACTCTTCTATTTTTTATGATTTACTTGCAAGAGGCGTCAAAACGTTTATCCGCTATTTCTATGATTTGGACTGCAAAGAAAATTTCCGTGATTTTGTCTTTGACGTAAGAGAAATGACCTGCGGAACAGAGGCCAAAAATTTTGATGAACTTCTGACGGCACTGACGGAATGCACAGAGACACCGGAAGAGGAACGAAATCGCATCAACCGTCTTTTCTGGTCATATTCCGACGAAAATGACTGTGAACGGATTATTGAAACTGCACTTTCCTTTACACCGGAAAAACGACAATTTCCAAAGCTCTACAGCTTTGATATTTTTGATACTTTATTTTCCAGACAATGCTGTTTCCCCGGCAGTGTCTTTGACAGTGTACGCCGGAAAATGGAAAACTCTTCCATGAGTTTTGATCCTTATTTTATTCGTAAATTCACTCAAATCCGTCGCTGGTGCGAGGCTAACGTACGCGAATTTTACAAAAAGTCTGAACTCATCCGCAATGATGACCGACTTGAAATTCAGCTCAAGGAAATTTATGATCACATGGCCACATTGTTTCCGCTCACAGATGACCAGAAAACACAACTCATCACCTGGGAATGCGAAGAAGAAATCCGTTCTGTCATTCCTTTGCCCGAAAATATTTCTTATCTGAAAGAGCGGCTGGCCGAAGGCAATGACGTCGTTCTAATCAGCGACATGTATCTTCCCAAAGATACGATTCAGAAAATGCTGGCCAAAGCAGACCCTGTACTTGCCGGACTTCCTCTGTTTTTATCCAGCGATACCGGCTATCAGAAAACAACACGCAAACTCTTTCTGGAAGTTTATGATTCTTTGGATTATCATTACTCCGAATGGATACACACCGGTGACAATAAGTTTGCCGATGATACGCAGCCTTCACGCCTCGGTATCCATACACAGCCGCTATCCATTCCGGAACTGAATGAGTATGAAAAAAATATGGCGGCTTATACGGAAGAATACGGTCTACACAGTATTGTAAAACTTTTTCGCGATTTTCGATTGGAAAATCATACAGACAAAGAGATTTTCGCTTACGAATATGCCAGCCTTTATTTTGTTCCTTATGTTCACTGGGCTGTTCATGATGCTGTCAGACGCGGATACAAAACACTGTACTTTATTTCCCGTGACGGCTATTACCTGAAACTTATGGCGGACGCCGTTATCAAAAGCAAAAAACTGCCTCTCCGCACGAAATACATTTACGGTTCACGAAAAGCATGGCGCGTCCCTTCTTTCGTAGAAAAAGTGGATGAGGAATTTTTTGAAATCTACGGTAACTTCAGCGGTGTCCGGAATTTTCAAAAATTGCTGAATGCCTTACTCATTGATGAAGAAACTTTTGATGAGTTCTTCCCGGAATTACAATATTTAAAAACGCAAAAAAGATATTCCGAAAAATTGATTGCCGATGTCAGCAAAAATCTGAAACGCTCGGAGATTTATCAGAATCATCTGCTTAAAATTGCTGCAAAGGAGCGTACGACAGTAACGGATTATTTGAAACAGGAAATCAATTTTGACGAACCGTTTGCATTTGTTGAATACTGGGGACGCGGATATACACAGGACTGCCTGACCCGGTTACTGGAATCTGCTGCCGGACATCCGATAGATAATCCGATGTATTATGTTCGGAGTATTTACCCGACCATCGGCCGCTCAATCCGCTACAATTACACCTGCAACACGCATTCTGTCGTATTTGCAGAATCGATATTTGCCAATCTTCCTTATCGGACGATTGAAACGTATGAAAGAAAAAACGGACGGATTGAACCGGTATTCCATTCGTGCGAAAATGACGAGGAAATGAATCTCGCATTAGAGACATATCTCGTTCGTTTTGCCAAGGATTTCTGCGCCCTGAATTTGGAAGATGAATTTTCCACCGGACATTATTTGTACGACTTTGGCATGGCAAGTTTTACACCATCCACGGATGACCCTATTCTTCTGGATGTGTTTGGCAGTCTGAAAGACGCTGTTGCCCTGGGAGAGCGTGCTGAAGAATATGCGCCTCCCGTTACAATGAAAACCATTATTGACTGGATGCACGGAAAATCTTATCATACAAAATCCTATGAAATGTCCATGAAAAAGTCCAAGCCGTTATATCGCTGGATTTACAAAAAATATTGCTATTATTGTGACCACGTCCGTGGAAAATTCTTCAACAGGAATAACGATTTTTAACCCTAACTGATTAAAACGGAACATCCCTGATATCTCATGGGATGTTCCATAATTTCAGTCAGTCCGTTGTCTCTTTTGTCGTCATTTCCGACAGCCAAAATACTGTCATAGCATGGTTTTTTCTTATGTTCAGCATCAAACAGAAGCGGATAACTAATCTCCTATCATTTGGGTCAAAATATTCTCTTCCTTTACTCGCATGTTTTCCAATCCGCTTTTTATTTTGTCTGCTATCCCCATTTCTTCTTTCAGCATATATTTTACTGCTAAATTCCGAATATTAAAAGCCGTTCGCACTACTTCATCATATTCCCCGGTTAACTCTTTACACCCATTTATATTTCCATGAAAATCCAGATACCCTAACCTTTGTTTCATCAGGTATTTATGTTCATATAAAAGGTGTAATATCCGTCGGTCAGACAGAATACGCTTCATCCCTCTTTCACTTAACAGTTCCTCATAACATTTCATGCCATATACACGATTTTTAGGTTCCAATAAATGAGCAATCGATTCACTGCTATTCTCGCCTTTTAAGTATTGACGAATCATTTCAATGATATATGCCTCATGATAGGTTATCCCATAGGCATCCTGTTCATATTCTATAACGTATATTTCGCTGACGCATTTTTTCTTCTGAAACTGGTATTTGATATCAGCGTAAGATATTTCTGTTTTCGTCATATTGCCATGGTCGGTATAGCCAAGAAGATGAAAAACCTTTTGCTCATCGTCATAGCCAAATATCAGATTTTGATGAAGGTGATGAGCGTAATGAAATTCCCGACGCCCCACCACATGATACTGATCCAGGTTTAATTCAATATATTTTCCTTCATCAATGCATTCTTTAAGAAAACGCAGCACACCATACCGGTTAATGAGCTGAATGGGAATTTTATCTGTATTCAGGAAAAAATTATGCCAGTCAAAACGCCAATTTTTCTCCACTCCGTAAAAATAATCAATCGGACGGTCTTCATCATCCATATCGCAGCTAATCTGAATAAAATTCCGGTACAGCCAGTTATAATATGTATTTTCATTCCCTCTAATCTGCACCCCTATCTTTAACTCCCGTTGTTCCTCCTGTTTCATTTTTTCCTGAATCAGTAAATATTTATTTTCACCGTCGAACAAATATGCTTCCACAACGTCATGATCACGACACAGCATCAAATCAATCGGAAAACTTCTGCAGTTATATGGCAGACTCTTCGTTATATTATGATTTCGAAAATAAACACCTTCCCGATTGAAATAACCCAGACGGAATAAATACTCATCGTCTCCAAGCGGGAGTTTTTCTTTATCCATATCCGCTATAAACAGATTAACTGCTCCCCATGGATGAGCATATTGCTGATAATGAATCCGTACACGAATGGCATCTGTCAGTTCAAGCTTCCTGCTGGTCACCCCATGCTGTTCTTCTCCATAAGGATGGGGCGTCTGCACCCGGAAGAAATCTTCATTCCTCTTAATTGAGAAATTCTCAAACTGTTCAAACCATTCATAATTGCGATAATCTATAATTTCCATTTTTGCTACATCATTCCCAATGTGCTCTTCTGATGCAATTATGCTGTGCGGATAACCATAGTATGAATACGTATAAACAGGTATTTTCGTACTAATCGGTAGTATCTTCTTTTTTTTCAACTCGCAGAGCCTCCTCACCTGACACAATCTACCGGATACGCTTCCCGCGATAATAGATTTT
>CAZGDT010000094.1:0-6262 GCA_964524245.1 uncultured Eubacterium sp.
CACTTCGAAGACAAAAACCAAATACGACAGCAAGTGTCAATGCGCCACAGCCAAGTGTTACATAATGCCGTTCTATCTTGTCCATAACGATAAGAACGAACATCGTAACGAAAATGATGACAGCTAAAATTTGAGCAGCCATTTTCATTCCTCCTTCTTTCTTCACAAAAAAAGAGACAAGGTTGCCATCCATATAGCGGGACCACTTTGTCTCCTATATTTACACCACCCCTATTATACTCTTTTGCATTCAAAAATCAAGAGTCATTTTGAGCCTTTTTTTCTTACGCTTTTCTTATTCCCAAACAATTCTTTTCAGCCTCGCATGTCTGCACGGATCATGCAGAGGATCGTTTTCCGAATATCCGCAGCGCCCCTCAAAACACGCTAAACTTCTGGCATGATACACAAAAATATCATTTCCCTCTTTATCTTTCGTAAAAGAATTATGTCCCGGACCAAATTCCTCATGCAAATTTTCCGAGGTAAGTACCGGTGCGTTTTCTTTTTTCCATGATTCCTTTTTCAGCAAATCACTTCCTTCTTTGGCAGAAACAACTCCCACGCAATATTCCGGACCGGTGCCGGAAGCTGAATAAAATACCATAATCCTGCCATCGTGTTTCACAACGGCAGGCCCTTCATTTACGGCATAACGTATTTTCTCCCAATCATACTCCGGCTCTGTCAAAAGCATCGGCATGGAAATTAATCTCCATGGTTCTTTTCGATTCACTCCTCCCAGATAGAGACACGAAATCTTTTCAGGACTGTGCTGCGCCCAGATTACATAAGAACGCTCACCATCCTCAAAATATGTCATATCCAGCGAAAAACCGGTAAATGAAAAATCATCTTCCTGAAGTTTTTGAAATTTCCCTTTCTCATGCCACGCTCCGGCATAAGGGTCGTTGCCGTCACATACCAGAACATGGCAGTCAAATGCCCAATCATTCTCTTTCTCTTCACTTCCGGCATAAAATACGTACCAGCTTCCATCAATAAAATGTAATTCCGGTGCCCAAATAAAGCGGTGGGTCAGTGTTGTATCCGTTGCCTTCCAAATCGTAATTTCTTCCGCTTGCGGCAACTGTGAAATTTCCTTTGCCCGCCTTAAAATCACACGATCATACCCGTTCTTATCTTCCGCACTCTTCATGGGATAGGAAGCCGTGAAATAATAATTATTATCCGGTCCTAACATAATATACGGATCCGCACGTTCCTCAATGAAAGGGTTCTGATAACATTCCCGAAATTTCATTTTTAATTCCTCCTCGCTTATCAATCGTTTTTCGTATATTTATCCACCCATGACATATAAGATTGCTGCAGCTCTTCTGTCCAATCTAATGTTTCATAAATAACAGACGGCTTATCAATACTTATCTTGGCACCGTTTATTATATTATAAATTTCTTTTTCGGACAACATCTTATTTCGGTCTCGCAGTTCCATCATATAGTTTCCGTTACGGAACAATATCCAGGCTCTGTTTTCATTCTTTCCTGAGGCAATATAGGCACTCCCCTCTTCTGTTTCATACTTATTAATCCTGTCGGCCTGCGACAGAAAATTAGTAAAGTCGCTCTGCAAATGAAAATAAGCAATAGTGATAAAATCCGTATCACCTTTCGGTCCATAATAAAGTGAAGTATCCCCACCTTTGCACCGATATCCCTTAGGCAGATGGTTTAAGACAAGATAATACTTTTTTGAGGATATTTTATCTTCTTTTTTTATCGTTACACCCTGACCATATTCTGTTTTTGTTTCCTCAGCACGAAATGAATGAAACCATTGTCTGATTTTTTCGTTCGATGCGCCGTACACCGTAGCACTTATTCCCAGGGCACAAAGAGTTATGGATGCCGCAACAGCGATTTTTTTTGTAAACTTTGTTTTTCTCACATTACCACATTCATTAGCAGCTTCCCTGATAAATTCATCATCAATGCCGTCAATTATTTTTTGTATTGTTTTTTTATTCATTATACCAGCCCTTCTTTTCTTAAATATTTTTTCATTTTTTCCCTTGTTCTGTGCAGATGTACCCTGACGTAATTATCGCTTTTTCCATATGACATTGCAATTTCCGGAATGGATTCCATAAACCAATATCTCCGCACAAAAAACAAACGGTCCATTCTCTTTTGTTCCCTCAGAAATTCGTTGATTGCATTCTGTAATTCTTTTACAAGCAATTCATCCTCCGGCTTCTCACCGGAAGAAAACACTGTTTCCAATTCGTTTAGTGTGATTTGCATGTCAGAATTCCTTTTCCCGGCGTGCAGGTATTCATATTTCTTTAATGCAATGTTTTTTGCGATTCTGCAGACATACGATATCAGGGGATCCGGGTTTTCAGGCGGTATTCGGTTCCATACAGAAAAAAGGGTATCATTTACGCATTCCAAAGCATCCTGTTCATTATTTACTATTCGATTTGCTATTGTTTTACATAATGCACCGTATTTTTCGTCCAAAACCTTAATCGCCTCTTCTGATCTTTTATGAAACAGTTCTATAATCAGATGATCCTCCATTTTTTTCACCTCCGCCTATATACTACGGATTTATAGGTTAAAATTACACTAATGTTTTAATTCTTGTTCATTTTGAATACTATTTTCCATTATTCTAATCATAAAAAGGGATAAAATAAGAAAAAATGCCATATATGCTGGCATCAACTTCAAACTGATATTATTCGCAATCAAGCCAAAGACAGTAGGCATAAATGTTGAGCCAACATACGCACCTGCCATCTGTATTCCTATAATCCCCAGCGAATTTTCTTCACCAAAATTCCCGGGAGTCGAATGTATAATACACGGATAAACAGGAGCACATCCAAGTCCAAGAATAACAAATCCTGCCACTGCCGCTTCCTGCAATGGCACTACGGTACAAAAAATTCCCACTAATGCAATCATAATTCCAATCCGTATCATTTTTTTATCACCTATTTTATCAGCAACAAAACCGGAAAGGAATCTTCCTATTGTCATTCCAATAAAAAATAAAGAGCCAAATGCCGCCGCTTCGTTTTTCGTTGCTCCTTTTACGCCTTCCAGAAAACTGCTCGCCCACAACATCGCTGTTGCTTCCGCCGCACAATATGCCATAAATCCTATCAGTAAATATGGTACACCTTTTGTTTTCAATGCCTTTTTCAGTCCCAGGGCCTCTTTTTTACTGTTTTTCCCCCGGGTGGATTTATTTACTTTCCACAGCCTTAATGTAAATACCAGCACAAGAGCAATACTAAATTGTATGTACGAAACTATCCGATAACCGTTTGACCATACAGAGTACGTCAGTGCATAACTCATTACATAGGGACTGATGATGGTCCCCACTCCCCAAAAAGAGTGCAGCCAATTCATATGCCGTGAATTATAATATAATGCAACATAGTTGTTTAACGCCGCATCAATTGCACCCGCGCCAATTCCATACGGAATCCCCCACAAACACATCTGATAAAATTCTGTTGAAGTCGAGAAACCAAACATGGCCGCCGCAGTCAGAAATACACTTGCCAGCGCTACAACATTTGTCCCGAATTTCTTTGTTACACGCTCTGATAACAGACTGGACAGAATTGTTCCACCTGAGATAATCATGGATATTATTCCCATATATGACAGCGGAACATCAAATTCTGCCCGAACAGTCGGCCAGGCCGCTCCCAGCAGCGAATCCGGAAGTCCAAGACTCACAAAAGTCAGGTAAATTACCGCTAATAACAATAAATACACGGAGCTTCGCTCCGTAAAGTAACGTTCCACGTGCAGAGTTACCCGGGTTTCATTAATTGGGCGTTAGTGTCACTTCAGTGATAATGACTCTCATGTCTGTAGGGAATCCCCCGCCAAGCAGAAGATTAAATCCTGCTACAGTTGCCAGTTCTGCCGGATTTGTCTTTGCAATCGTCAGGACACAGGTCTGTCCGGTATACGGACTCAGCAGCCAAGATGTATTCCTTACTGTATCTTCTTCTCCTGTATAGTTAGTGTCAATTCCATTTCCGTAACCATTCAAATTTTTTGCATCTACGTACTCTATCTTACCCCAGGTTGGTGCGTCCGGTACTCCGGCATAATCTGTAATTTTATTGCCGGCTGCATCCCAAACTTCCCACGTTACACGCATTTCATCATATTCCGACAGCAATAGGTCATTGTCATCCAAATACTGTGAAAAGTTTAGATAATTACTATATCCTCCATTCATAAATGCAAGCGCTCCTCCCTTTACAACCGTTGCGTCAACGTTTTCACCTTCAACCGAATTTGTCTTTGCAATGACTTTTGACAAATCTACTTTATGTGTCGTAATCTTTTTATCAGCTACCGTAATCTTCACGGAACCAGTCACATTACTGCCATCTGTAGCAGTTGCCGTAATCGTAACTTCACCGTTCTTCGTACCTGCAGTTACAAGGCCATTGAAGTCAACGGTAGCGATATCTTCATCGCTGGAAGTCCATTTGACCGTCTGACGCGTTACATCTGCCGGCGTGAATTCCGCTTTTACTTTTGCTTTTCTGCCCGGAGCAAACGTTGTCTTGTTTGAAGATACTTTAATGGCAGTTGCCTTTGTATCATAATTTACTTTTACAAAATCAATACTGTGGATTGTCACGTCAACTTCATCACTCTGAGGGCAGATTGCGATTGCTGTCAGTGTCTCCGGATTCATTCCTTTTTCCATCAACTGTGAAATTGAGATAAATACGGTGCGGGTTTTATACTCCGCCTTAACAGTCTTACCTGCAAAATAAACACTTGCTTCATCCCAAATGTCTTCGTCCGTTGTCTGAATCCAGTCATCTTCATTAGTTTCTGATGTAGAGATTCCCGGAAATTCTGCCGTCAGAATCTGACCGTTTCCGTTATAAGTACGCATATTCATTTGATTTTCCGATGTTACTTTCATTCGTATGTAATCATATTCAGACACATCTTTTGTCCCATTCTTATATCCCCAATATCCTTCTCCACGTGTATCAGAGATATCTACAACCTGATCTTCCGAAGTGCAAGGATTGATGTAATAAGACACGCCGGCGTTGTAAGCTTTCAGAGAAGTAAATGATACGGAGCCGTCTTTGTTGTATTTTAGGTTATCAGTCACCATATCATCATCCGTCGGTCTCTTATCTTCTGACGTAAACGTAGTTTCATTCAATGCGCTTATCACAATCGGATAAGTAGCCGTCTCGTCTACCGTTACTGCAGAAGCGCTGGCTCCCTCTCCAACTTTGATGGTATTAACCGGTGTGGCTGTCGGCGTCGAAATCGGAGGCACCGTCGGTGTGGCTGTCGGATTTGTACTCACCCCATTCGCAATAACTTTTCCTGCATAACTCCAAAGAGCAGAAGATGAAAGATTCAAATGCAAAGCAGGCCGGACGGCAGTAACACTGGTGACAGCACGACCTAAGTCGTTGCTGAGACCATTGTAGTGGACATATGCTGCATTATCGAAATCAGGGCTGCCCGGTGACCGAAGCCACCAGTTATTGGCAAAACCAGCGAAGCTCGCGTATTTATTCCAGGAGTCTGTATAAGCCGTATCGGCTGCTACTCTGGTTTTACTGTCTCTTGCATATATTTCATCAAATCCATATACCGTATTGCCTGTTTCTTCAATCGACAGAAGATAAACTTTATCTGTCGTATTGTTTCCACCCTTTGTGTTCCAACATGGATTATTATTATTGACAACTGTCGTGTTTTTTATCGCTGCCTGCTCTTCCGATGTGAACGCTGCCGACAGAAACATGGAATTCAACCAGGTACGGAGCGTACACGTTTCCCATGTTACACTCGCAGGTTCTGCGTTGTAAGGCTGAGCATTCAGATTTTGGTCTGCCAGAAGAAAAGCATCATCTCCATTTACGGACAACACCCGCCATTTAATGGATTCCACCTTAAAATATCCCTGATATGACACATTTTCATAATCGTCTTTCTCTTCATTCCACTCTTTTTTCTCCCACTCCCGGTACACCATCTTCGTACCGTCACTGTCAGTGTATTCCGTATTCGATACCGGATTTTCCGGTGGCTGTTTCGGTGTGTATGTGCCCTGCGGATAAGAACCGAAATAGATGCAGTCCCATGTGCTCACCCCGCCACTGTCAATTTTCGGATTCGATAATTTCGCAGATGCACTCTCAGGCGTCGCCGTTGAGGTTGCAGGTGCTGTCGGCGTAGCTGTCGGATTTGAGAATTCCGTTGGCACATGTGTC
>CAZGDT010000095.1:0-6149 GCA_964524245.1 uncultured Eubacterium sp.
AATTCAAGGGTATTATAACGGGGTATTTTGGGAAAGAAATTCATTGCCATTACAAAAAAAAGTACAAAAAGGAGACAGGTGATATTGCAGGAAAATATTATAAAAGAGTTTATAAAAATTATAATTCAAAGTTCCGGAAATGGGGATAAGGAGAAACTAATTAACGAAATTGAAGATAAATTTCTTCTGAAAAAGAAAGGCGCCGTATATTATTGTGATTTTTTTGCTGTACGGTTTTGTTCTACTAAAAGTAAAAATGAATCTGTTTCAAATACAGTTATGGCATTAAAACATGTAAAAATGTTCGATGATGTTCCACTGTTCGTTTGTGTAGTTGGACCGGATAAAAACCTGCTTCGTCTGGCAAATGCAACTTTTATAAAAAAGGTGAGCCATTCTTCCCGGAAATTGAAAGAAGATAATATAGTGGGGAATATTAATTATTCAGATATTCGAAAAGAATATAATGGGATAAAAAATGTCGCAGAGAATTATGAGGTGCTTTTTGAACTGCATAAAAAACTAAGTTTTGAAGGAAATTTATCCAGAATTGTGAACGAAACAAAAAATATTAAAGCATCCGGAAAACAATTTGTTCCTACAAAAGAGCAACGTGAAAATATTTTAGAAGCACCGGAACGTTCACTTGATTTTATACGCAGTGATGCCTATACCGACCTTAAAATTGAATTAGACAAAAAAACGATAGCTGTTCAATCTGATATTCAGTTGATTAGAGAATATTATGACCATGATGTGAAGATGAGAGGAAATTTAATCGAATATTTTATTACGTCGACGGATGAAAAAAAGAAAACAGATTTGCGTAATAAAATTAAAAAAAGAGAAGTGCTTGATGATATAAAAGTACTAAACGGTTTAGGTGATTATTCTACTCGTATTGGCGGATATGTAATAGAAACAGACATTAAATCTAAGATTACAAAATTAAGCAGTGCACCGAAAGGATATAATGTGGATAAATTTTTAGAGTTTTTGTCCAATCCTGCTTCTATATATTTACTTTACATTATTGCAATGGATGATGAACAAATATTAACAGAGCTTGTTTCTGTTTTTCAAAGTCAAATTCTGGATAAAACAAAAATACAGCATCATTGGGCGGGAAGAAACTCCAGGGGAACTGTTCAATTCGATGGACGTTCATTGGAATATTTTATCAAGGATGATTCTGTACATATAGAAATAGAAAAAGCAAAAAGGTTTTTGCGGAGATTAATGGACTCTGAAGAATAGCAAAGACAGGAAAAATGTAATTATAGTAAGGTGAGGTACAGTATGAACAAAGAGACGAATATCATTGAACTCCGACATGTGAGAAAATGTTATGAAAAGGATACGCCCGTGATTGATGATTTTTCACTTTCTATACGAAAAGGAGAATTTGTCACACTTTTAGGTCCGTCCGGATGCGGAAAAACCACAATTTTACGGATGATTGGCGGATTTGAACTGCCGACGGAGGGAGAGATTCTTCTTCATGGGAAAGACATCAGCAATCTGCCGCCGGGAAAGAGACCGATTAATACGGTTTTTCAGAAATACGCGCTCTTTCCCTATTTGAATGTATATGACAATATTGCATTCGGATTGAAGATGAAAAAGTATCCGAAGGAAATAATTCGCAGCAAAGTGAAGCGTGTGCTTGAGGTAGTAGATTTAGAAGGATTTGAGAAGAGAAAAACAGATACATTATCCGGCGGACAGCAGCAGCGAATAGCCATTGCGAGAGCAATTGTGAATGAGCCGGAGATACTTTTGCTGGATGAGCCTTTGGGGGCACTTGATTACAAGATGCGCAAGGAAATGCAGTTTGAATTAAAGGAAATGCATAAGGAACTTGGCATCACCTTTATTTTTGTTACGCATGATCAGGAAGAGGCTTTGACGATGTCCGATAAAATTGTGGTGATGTCAGATGGAAAAATTCAGCAGGCGGGAAAGCCGGAAGATATTTATAAGGTGCCGAAAAATGCATTTGTTGCAGATTTTATCGGCGAGAGCAATATATTTGACGGAGAAATGACCGGAGAGAACAGAGTGGCAATTCATGGTGTGGAGTTTACGTGCCGGGAGAATTTTCCGACGGGTGATCATGTGGAGACGGTGATACGTCCGGAGTCCGTTATTTTGCTGCCGGAAGGCAAAGGGAAGATTCAGGGAGAAGTACATTCTTCCATTTTCAAAGGGACTTTTCACGAGATTACCGTATATTCAGGGAAAAGTGAGATTGTTGCACAGTCTGATACGGAGATGGAGCCGGGTGCGAAGGTGGGAATTGACCTCAAAGAAGATGGAATTCATCTGATGGCATATAACGAAAATATCAATCATTACACGGGAGTGTTGGATACGACAGGTCAGCTTTTGCTGCCGGATGCCAGTCTGCAGCCGGATTTGTCGAGGCTTTTTCCCGGGAAGGATGTTCGGGATTTGGAAGGTTCAAAGGTAGAAGCCTTCTTTTCGCCGGCAGATGCCAAACTCAGCGATGATCCGGGAAAAGGGTTGGTTCAGGGACATATTATTTCCATTATATATAAGGGTGACCACTATAAATATAAAATCCGAAGCAAAAATGACGTGGACTATTACGTGGATGATGAATGGCTGTGGAATATGGAAGATTATGTCAGTGTTGTGATACCGAAGGAAAGCATAAATTACAGAAGAACAGACAGGAGGCAGTAGTGTATTGAAATTATCGAAAAAACATCTTAACATTCCCTATCTTTTGTTTTTGATTATTTTTGTTGTTCTTCCCTTGTTTGTAATCCTTTATTATGCTCTGACAAATGGGGAAGGGCAGTTTACATTAAACAATTTTATCGGCTTTTTTGCTGATGGGAAAGCAATTGGAACACTGATTTACAGTGTTATCATTGCTGCCGTCACGACATTTTTCTGTCTTATAATTGCATATCCGACAGCTTATATTTTGGCGCGTGGTGATTTTAAGAGGAAAAATGTAATGATTCTTTTGCTGGTGCTTCCTATGTGGATTAATTTCACGCTTCGCATTACGGCAATGAAGGAGATACTGGATGTGCTGGAAGGAAATCTTGCCATGTACCCATTTCTTAATACCATTATCTGTATGGTTTATGATTTCCTGCCATTTATGATTTTGCCGTTGTATACGACGATGTCCAAAATGGATGAAAGTCTTCCGGAGGCAGCTGCGGATTTGGGAGCATCCTCACGGCAAATATTTTGGAAGGTAATGATTCCGCTTACGCTGCCCGGTATTGCCAGTGGTGTAACAATGGTTTTTTTGCCGGCAATGACCAACTATGTTGTATTGGATATGATATACAACAGCACCTATATTATGGGAAGTCTGATTGGAAGTTATTTCAATACCTATGATTGGAATAATGGAGCTATGATTTCTCTGATTCTGTTAGTAATTATGTTTGGTGTCACCTGGATTACCGGACGACTTTCAGACGACCGGGGAGCGGAGAGCCGGGGAGGTGGAATATGGTAAAAAAAATCATACAGAGAATTTGGCTAGCGCTTGTTTTCCTTTTTTTATATCTTCCCGTTTTGGTACTTCTTGTCTACAGCTTTACAAGTTCAACCGTGATCGGAGCGATACGCGGCTTTTCTTTGGAGCATTACGTAACTTTGTTCACGACAGACGAACTCGTTCATATGATTTTGGGAACATTTTTCCTGGCGCTGGCCGTGGCGTCGATTTCCACTGTTCTTGGAACGTTGGGGGCAATCGGTACTTTTTACTCCGGAAGAAAAATGGGATGGGGAGTAGGTTTTCTTAATCAGATTCCGATAGCCAATGCAGAAGTTGTGACCGGGTTTTCGATTTGTGTTCTGCTGATTGTTATGTTTGGAATGGACAAAGATACTTACATACCTCTTCTGGCAGGTCAGACAGCGTTGTGCGCACCATTCGTCTATCTTTCCGTTCTTCCGAAGCTGAAACAGATGGATCCGAATTTGTATGAGGCAGCACTGGATTTGGGATGCACGCAGGGAAAAGCATTGTGGTGTGTTGTGATACGTCAGGTTGTTCCGGGAATGATTTCCGGATTTATGCTTTCCATTACATTATCATTGGATGATTATTTTATTACGACGTATACAAAACCCGCAGTGTTTGATACAATCAGCACGTATGTAGTGAATGCTACGAAAGGAGCCCGGACGGATGTCAGGACGGCAATGTGGGCATTGTCTGCTGTCATTTTTCTCGGAGTCATTCTGGTGGTTGCTGTTATGAATCGAAAGGGGAAAAAGCATAATGAGGGAAAATAAAAAATATGTCTGTTTGTTCTCTTTTTCGGTTCTTATGCTGTGTCTGTGCCTGGGCGGATGCAGTGGAGAAAACGAGGAAGAAGCTACCGTGCTACGAATTGCCAGTTGGGAAGAATATTTAGATGAAGGCGGCTGGGACGAAGAAGAATGTATCGAATTGGATGACGGGACGGAGATTCTCGGTGAAGAAAATATGGCAGATGAATTCGAAGTCTGGTATGAAAAAACATATGGGGAAAAAGTCAGGGTGGAATATTCTACTTTTGGAACCAATGAAGACCTTTATAATCAGATGACGCTGGGAGATAATTTTGACCTTGTCTGTCCCTCTGAATATATGATAATGAAGCTTATGCAGGAAAAAAAACTGGAGCCGTTTTCAGAGAGTTTTCTTGATGCCGCGAAATCGGAAAACTATTATACAAGAGGGCTCTCGCCCTACATTCGCAAAGTGTTTGATGAGCTGAAAATTGACGGAGAGACGCTTAGCAGGTATGGAGCCGGATACATGTGGGGTGTTATGGGCATCGTATATAATCCGGATGTGGTATCGGGAGAGGATGTAAAACACTGGTCCATGCTGTTGGATGATAAGTTTGCCAAGCAGATTACAATGAAGGACAGCATTCGTGATTCTTATATCGTAGCGCTTGGTATTCTGAATGAAAAAGAACTGCTTTCGCCTGCCTTTCAAAATGCAACCGATTATAAAGACCGGCTGACTGCCAAATTGAATGATACATCTTCCGATACAGTGGACAAGGTGGAAGATATCCTTGCCCGTATGAGAAAAAATGCATATTCACTTGAGACGGACAGTGGCAAAGCGGATATGGTTACCGGCAAGGTGGTTGCCAATATGCAATGGTCCGGAGATGGTGTCTATACGATAGATCAGGCGGAGGAAGACGGTTTGAAGTTAAGCTATGCGGTGCCGGAGGAGTGCAGTAATATATGGTTTGACGGCTTTTGCATGTTAAAGGAAGGCGTGGGGGGCAATGCAAAGAAAAAAAAGGCGGCAGAAGCTTTTATTAATTATATTTCCCGACCGGACAATGTGGTGCGCAATATGTATTATGTCGGGTATACATCTGTCATCGCAGGCGGGGAAAGTGATATGATTTATCAATATGCTGACTGGTGTTACGGCGCAGAAGAGGATGAAAAAGATACAGCCAGGTATTCACTTGCTTATTTTTTTGCGGATACAGACAGTAAAAAAGACAAATACAATCTGCAGGTTCCCGCAGACCAGATTGACCGACAGGTGTGCGCGCAATATCCGCCGGAAGATGTATTGCGGCGAAGTGCCGTAATGCAGTGTTTTGATGAAGAAGCAAACAAAAGAATTTCCAAAATGTGGATACATATTCGCTGCTGGTGATTTTTTAGAAAAGATTGGAAGTAAGAAAGTGTTCCGACAGGGGTTGAAATTCTAAATTGAAAATGATAGTATAACATTCGTTAATAAACAAAAGTATAACAATAATAGGAGGTTACGAAATGGTTCAATATAAAGAGTGGGATGGGTTTGAAGGAAGTATTTGGAAAGAAGAGGTGAATACCAGAGATTTCATTCAGAAAAATTACATTCCCTATGATGGCGATGAGAGTTTTCTGGCAGGTCCTACGGAAGCGACAGACCGTCTTTGGGAGGAACTGCAGAAATTACAGAAAGAAGAACGCGCCAAAGATGGTGTTCTTGATATGGAGACGGAGATTGTATCAGGGCTGACGGCGTATGGTCCCGGTTATATCAAAGAAGAATTAAAAGACCTGGAAAAAATTGTCGGACTGCAGACGGACAAGCCGCTGAAACGTGCCTTTATGCCATATGGCGGAATTAAAATGGC
>CAZGDT010000096.1:0-6122 GCA_964524245.1 uncultured Eubacterium sp.
GGGAATGGATAAACACAGCGACGTGCACAAACCGGAACTGCAGGGGAATGCGAATGCTTTTTTTGCAGCCATGACGGATCATGGTGCCCGTTTTACGATGCCCAGTGCACTGGTTGCCATGAATGAACTGTCAAATCATGATCATTCCCGTTTTCTTACCCGTACCAATCATCGCGTAGGAAGAACGGCATTTGCCGGGCCGCAGGCAGCGGCTATGGGAGTGAATCCCGCTGTAATGCGTCAGGCGGTTCTGATGCAGATGACATGGCCGGGTGCACCGACGGTTTATTATGGAGATGAAGCGGGGGTATGCGGATGGACCGATCCGGATAACAGAAGAACCTATCCGTGGGGGCATGAGGATATGGATATGATACGTTTTCATAAAGAAATGATACGTATTCATAAAGATTATGATGTTTTTCGAAAAGGAAGTCTTTTATATCTGCACAGCGAGGATGGTCTTATCGGCTACGGAAGATTCGACGAGAAAGAAAAAGCATTTGTTCTTGTTCAAACAGAAGGAAGCGAACGTGAAGTTGAAGTCGATGTCTGGAGGCTTGGTGTGGAAGACGGGGAGCCGGTGTTCTGTATGATGAATACTTATCAGGATGGATTTTCGACGGCGGCACTTAAGCGATATGCGGAGAATGGCAGGGTAAGAGTTCCAATCGGGGCAAATGGTGCCGTGTTGTGGAAAACATTGAATTATTAGCGCGAATGCAGTTCTTGGCGTGAATTTGCAGGAGGGATGTCAATGGAAGACGGGCAGAAGGAAATTTACGAAAAGACGGCAATGAGAATTTCTGCCGTAAGTATAGCGGTTAATATTATTTTGTCGGTATTTAAGGCGCTCGCCGGTGTATTTGCTCATTCGGGCGCCATGATTAGTGATGCAATACATTCTGCCTCTGATGTTTTAAGTACGGTTGTTGTTATTATAGGAGTAAAAATATCCGGAAAAGAGTCGGATAAGGAGCACCCGTATGGTCATGAAAGGATGGAATGTGTGGCAGCGATTCTTCTGGCAGCGATTCTGGCAGTCACCGGAGCGGGAATTGCGTGGTCTGCATTATCTAAAGTGGCCGCCGGCAATTATGAACAGCTGGAGATTCCCGGAATACCGGCGTTGATAGCCGCGATTGTATCCATTATTGTGAAGGAAGCGCTGTTTTGGTATACAAAAGTCGGCGCAAAAAAGATAGATTCCGGTGCGCTGATGGCTGATGCATGGCATCACCGCTCAGATTCTCTGTCGTCTGTCGGGGCATTGGCGGGTATCGCGGGAGCAAGAGCGGGGTTGTTGATACTGGACCCGGTTGCCAGCGTTGTAATCTGTGTTTTCATTGAGAAAGCGGCATTGGACATTTTTCGGGATGCCATAGATAAAATGGTAGATAAAGCCTGTGATGAGGAAACGGAGAAAAAAATGCGCGAATGCGTTTTGCGGCAGGATGGTGTAAGGGGAGTGGATCTTTTGCATACCCGCACGTTTGCGAATAAAATATATGTTGATATCGAAATTTGTGCGGATGGTAATAAAACTTTATGGGAAGCGCATACGATAGCAGAATGTGTACACAATTCCGTAGAAGAGGAATTTCCGAAAGTGAAGCACATTATGGTTCATGTTAATCCCGGATGAAATGCAAATTCCTAAAAAAATACAGATGACACATGACAATTTACGGGAACCGTGGTATTCTATTAGTGGATAATAACTTTTGACAAAATAATAAGACAATTACGGAGGATGTTATGGGCGGATTTTTTGGCGTTGCTTCAAAGAGTGACTGTGTATTTGATTTATTTTTTGGAACGGATTATCATTCTCATCTGGGAACGAGACGTGCCGGTATGGCGGTGTACGGCGCCGGCGGTTTTGACCGTGCGATACATAATATTGAAAATGCACCTTTTCGGACAAAATTTGATAAGGATTTGCAGAAAATGAAAGGATATTATGGAATTGGATGCATATCGGATTATGAACCGCAGCCTCTGATTGTACGTTCTCATCATGGAACATATGCCATTACAACGGTGTGCAAAATAAACAATGCACAGGAAATTGTAGATGAAATATTCCAGGATAACAACACGCATTTTCTGGAAATGAGCGGCGGTGACATCAATCCTACCGAGCTTGTGGCTGCCATTATTAACCAGAAAGAAAATATCATTGAAGGAATACATTATGCACAGGAAATAATTGACGGTTCGCTGACGCTGATGCTGCTTACTCCGAAAGGAATTTATGCAGCACGTGATAAATACGGAAGAACGCCACTCATTATAGGAAACAAAGAAGATGCTTACTGTATGGCGTTGGAGTCATTTTCATTTCAAAATTTAGGGTATCATTTATTAAAAGAGTTGGGACCGGGTGAAATTGTGGTTGTTAATGAAGAAGGAATAAAAACTTTGATGGCACCGGGGAGCAAGATGCGTATCTGTACATTTTTGTGGGTATATTACGGATATCCTTCCAGTTCTTATGAAGGAATCAGTGTAGAGCAGATGCGCTATAATTGCGGAAAAAACATGGCAAAAAGAGATCATGTCAAGCCGGATATTGTGGCCGGCGTACCGGATTCGGGAACAGCACATGCGGTAGGATATGCCAATGAGTCGGGGGTGCCGTTTTCGCGTCCGTTTATAAAATACACGCCGACATGGCCGCGTTCATTTATGCCGACCGTGCAGAGCAAACGTGACATGATAGCAAAAATGAAGATGCTGGCGGTACACGACCTGATTCAGGACAGAAGCATTTTGCTGATTGACGATTCCATAGTCAGGGGAACGCAGCTTCGTGAAACAACGGAATTTTTGTATGAAAGCGGTGCGAAGGAAGTGCATATACGTCCGGCATGTCCGCCGTTGGTATATGCCTGCAAATTTTTGAATTTTTCACGTTCTTCTTCCGAAATGGATTTGATAACGAGACGTGTCATTGCCAGACTGGAAGGGACGGAAGAAGTTTCGGAAGAAATATTGCAGCAGTATACGGATCCGGAATCGGAAAAATACGATAAAATGGTGGAGGAAATTCGAAAAGAGCTCAATTTTACAAGTTTACGTTTCAATCGTTTGGATGATATGCTGGACGCAGTTGGAATACCAAGAGAAAATCTGTGTACTTATTGCTGGGATGGAAAAGACTGATTCGGCAGGAAAAGGAGGCATGCATGACGAAAAAACGGAAGATAATTCTGGGTGTCCTGTTGCTGGCTGTGGCAGCAGCGCTGTTGGTTAAGCCGGCGATACACATGGTAGTTGAATTGTTTGAACCGGGACAGGAGTCGTTGAATACACTGTTTAAATTGAAAAAGAATGAAGTTGCTCTGGTTGTAGATGACGAACGTCGGGAGGAAAAGGGGTATAAAGACGGCGAAGAGACTTATGTGCCGGCAGATATTGTTTCGCACTACATGGATCAGCGTGTTTGCGTCGATACGACGGAAAAAACTCTTTCCTATGCAACCTCCAAAGGCGTAATTACCGTGAAGGCGGGAGCCGGCGAATATATGATTGGAAAAGTGGCAAAGAGCACGAAAACACCGATTCTGGTTGAGAAAGAGGGTACGTTTTACGTTTCATTATCCTTCATCAGGGAGCATGCCGCCTGTTATTACAGATTTTATGAAAGTCCAAACCGTCTTATTGTGATGTCAGACCGCACGTCATCCTATGCAATGGCAGACATTACAAAAGACACCAGGATTCGCAAAGGACCGAACAGTAAGTACAAATACTATGTAGAAGTACCGGAAGGCACCCGTGTTTTTGTGGAAAAGGATATCAAACAGGAAAATGACTATTTGGCCGTGACTACGAAGGACGGGATATCCGGTTATGTTCCCGTGGACCGCATTGAAAATGAAAAGCAGGAAAAATGGAAATTTGAGAAAGAACCGGAAAGTTTTCAACAGATGTCGATGGGCGGCTCGGTATGTCTGGGGTGGCATCAGGTGACGACGGAGTCTGCAAGTGCTTCACTTCCGGCTTCCGCGAACAATGCATCGGTCATGAACGTCATCAGTCCGACATGGTTTTCGTTAAGTGATAACAAAGGAAATTTCACTTCTCTGGCGAATGGAAATTACGTAGCTCTGGCACATGGCGAAGGGAAAAAAGTCTGGGGGCTTATTAACGATTTTAATAAGAATATAAAGCTGAAAAAAATTCTCGGTGTTACCACGAACAGAACCCGGCTGATAAATAATCTTGTGGCTTCAGCAATTCAGTATCAGCTGGATGGAATCAATATTGATTTTGAGCATGTAACGAAAGACACTGCGCCTGCCTATCTTCAGTTTTTGCGGGAGTTGACATTGAAGTGCCATGCAAACGATTTGATTGTATCGGTAGATAATTATCCGCCGGCCGGATATAATTCTTACTATGACCTGGAAGAACAGGGGCGGATTGTTGATTATGTAATATTGATGGCATATGATGAACACTACAGCGGCAGTGACGAAAGCGGCTCGGTATCTTCTCTGCCATTTGTGAAAAACGGTGTAAAAAATGTTCTTGCAAAAGTTCCAAAAGAACGTGTCATAGTGGCATTGCCATTCTACACAAGGCTCTGGAAAGAAGTGGATGGAAGAAAAACGACATCGGAAGCCTATGGGATGAGCGGCGCGGAGAGCGTAATTCGCGCAAACGACGCGACTTCTGAATGGGACGAAACAGTGGGGCAGTACTATGCGGAGTTTAAGTCGGAATTTGCAACATACAAAATCTGGCTGGAGGAAGAAACATCATTAAGCAAGAAGCTGGAGGTTGTAAAGAAAAATGAAGTGGCGGGAGTCGCGTTCTGGAAGCTTGGCTTTGAGCGGGCGGTGACATGGACCACAATTCGCGATGCTCTCCGGTAGAAGGATTTCTATTTATGGAATAAAATGCATATGATAAAGCGAGGATCCTCAAAGGAGATCGCAATGAAAGGGAAAACAGACAGACAAAAATGGGCAGTTACGGCAGGCGTGCTTGCGGTGGCTGTCCTTTTTACGATAGGAAGCCGACTTGCCGGAAAGGGAATGTTTTTCTCCCGGCCGGTGTTGAATCAGACAGCGAAAGGTACGAAAGCGACAATTGTTATTGACCCGGGACATGGCGGATTTGATCCGGGCAAAGTGGGAGTCAACGGGACGCTTGAGAAAGATGTGAATCTTGCGGTTAGCAGGAAGCTGTATGACAGACTGACGGAAAGCGGCTATACGGTATACATGACCCGAACGACAGATAAGGCTCTTTGTGAAGGAGATGAATCTTCAAAAAAATTGACGGATATGAAGAATCGTGTGGCGTTTATAGAGGAAGCCGGCCCCGAACTGGTGATTAGTATTCATCAAAACAGTTTTTTGACGGAAACAAGGGGGGCTCAGGTTTTTTATCATGCAGATTCGCAAAAGGGCAGGCAGCTGGCATCCATTCTTCAGGGAACGCTGCGGGAATTCCTTCAGGATGGGAACCGCAGGGTTGAAAAAGCTAATGACAGTTATTATATGCTGCGGAAAGTAAGATGTCCGCTGGTTATCGTGGAGTGCGGATTTTTATCCAATCCGGCGGAAGAGGTGCTGCTGAACGAAGAAAAATATCAGAAAAAGGTGGCAGAGAGCATTGCGGAAGGTATTGAAATTTTCTTGTATAAATAGATGGAATATGGTATTATTTTCTTATGAGTGACTGGATAAAAGGAAGATAGAAGGAATCGGTTATGGACACAGAATGGATTCGTTTCGAAAAAGATAAAGGATATCAGGAAGAGGAGCTGAGACGGGCGGCCCGGATTTTGCAGTGTGGGGGGCTGGTGGCTTTTCCGACAGAGACCGTGTATGGATTGGGTGGGGACGGACTCCGGCCGGAGGCGGCGAAAAAGATATATGCGGCGAAGGGAAGACCCGGGGACAATCCGCTGATACTTCATATCAGCAGCAGAGAGGAATTATCTGCCATTGTGGAAGAGATTCCACCGAAAGCGGAAAGCCTTATGGATGCATTTTGGCCGGGACCGATGACGCTTATTTTCAAAAAAAGTGAAAAAGTGCCTTATGAAACAACGGGCGGTTTAGATACGGTAGCAGTACGTATGCCGCAGCATGAAGGAGCCC
>CAZGDT010000097.1:0-6094 GCA_964524245.1 uncultured Eubacterium sp.
TTTCACACCCAACCGGCGCAATTCCGTCAGCATAATCTGGTTTTCTTCATGGATACGCATACTGCTCTCACGCTGTCTGGCCCATTCTTTTTTTGCCTGTACATACTGACCATAAACAAATTCCAGTTCCGTCGCATTTCGCACCTGATATTTGTGATACATATAATCCAGCGTGCGAGCATTATTTACGTATTTTATCTTTACCCTGTTAGAAAGGAAAATGGCACGATTACATTTTTTTTCGGTAATAATCATGTCAATTCTGTTTTTTCGGGCTTCATTTAAAATCAGGGCTGCCATCACAAATGTAACAGCTGTCAGCCCGACAAAAAACATCCCAATATCCACCTTAAAACAATAAACAAGTGCAATAAGCATCGCTCCCGCAGCAACCAGAAACGCCGCCAGGCACTTGCCTGTGGTCTTTAACATCCTCTGGCGGCGAATAATATCTTCTTTATCTGCCAAAAGAAGATTTTTCTCGCCTGACAGCTGCCGCATATCATTTTTTACCTTCATCTGAAAATCTTCGTATTCAAGAAGCTTTGGAATATCTTTGTCTACGATATCTTCGTGATTTTCCATCGCACGCCTCTGCGCATCGGTAAATTTATAGTTCTTTTGCTGAAGTTTTTTTCTTTCTTTCGTTAATTCCATAAGTTTTTTGGCCGCTGTCAGAAGGGTTTGCTTCTCTTCTTCCGGTGCCCGGTCAATCAGCTGAATATCTTTCAGATAAGATGTAACCTGCGCATATTCAGACTTAATATCTTCGCATTGTTTTTGAGCTTCCCTGATTGCTTCATCCAATCTGTCCAAATAATCCAATCTTGCCTTTTCATTGCGCAGGTCAATTTTTTCCATCTCGACCTGCACCGGTTCTTGGTTTAATTCCTCAAGCAGATTGAAATCTTTCATTGTGTCACCTCCGTCCTACCGGGCAAAGGACGCCCGCATCTGTTCCTTGTATTCCTTTATCGTATATTCGGAATTTTCCGACAATCGAAAATCAGCCATCGCCTCCTGCCAACGGAGACGAACTGCCTGAATTTCAGAAGGTTTCATACCATATGCAATACCTTCTTCTTCAAACTTCCTTTCGTCTCTCTCCATCAATAATATCCACAGATAATGTTCCAGCGAATCTTTCTTATTATTTCTTGCATAAGCTTCTCTAAAATCCGCCTTTGCCTCTTCAAAGGAAGAGGTATAAAAATGTGCAATTCCACGGTTATGAAGGATATCACCATATTCCTCAGGCGAAAAATTCACGGCATAGCTGCCATACAAAAGTTTTCGATATTCCACTAATCCTTTTCCATACCTTCCCGCCCGAAGATAGTTGTCAGCTTTGATTTTCTTTTTTTTGAATATTGGAAGATGTTCTATTTCATCCAGTACTTTTACTATTTCCCTAATTTCTTTTTCCCGATAATAATCACAACCGCACAATGTTGTGACAACAAGATCTTTCAGGCTGTGCCCTGACTGAATCATTCCTTCCAATTTGTCTGCCAGCTCCGGCAGTTCCGTCTGTTCCCTTAACCAGGTCGGTAAAGTTTCCTGAAAAAAGTCTTCCTGAATGCTGTATATGTTATTATAAATGTAATAGCAGAGCTCTTCCACGGAAAAAATTTTCTTCCCCGTATAGGGCATTTCATAGGGTTCTTCAGCCTTCACCCCTTTGGCAAGAATAAACATAAGCACCTCCACATATATGTTCATAGTCCGGCTGTCTTTTTATAGTTCTATCGTTTTTTCCCAAATGCGATTCGTTGTCGGGAAAAAATCACCAAAGCCCTCATCCTTTAATGTTACCACACAACGCTCCGGAGATTCAAAGCGCACGCGCAGTCCCAAACAGCAGTGCCTTTCCAGACGTCCGGCTATCGGATCAAGTTCTAAAATAAACTGCCTGTCCCGTTCTCCAAAAACATCTTTTGCCATCAATGTTATCTCACTGTCCCCTGACGGAATCAGCGAAACTTTGCAATCTACCATATACCACGGTGTCCCGGCATGTGCAAGACAGATTTCTTTTTCTTCTGCATCTGCATACACATGAACATAAAGGTGAGAGGCAATCATATCATCATCCATCAAAAGGTAATCCTGCAGCCGTTTCGTTCCGGCAAATTCTTTGGCCGCATAACAGGCACCACTGACATACAAATTACTCCCCTTGAACAGATGTCTCCCCACACACAGCTTGCGGAATACCGGTTCTGCCCATGCGCCGTCAAATCCGGCGCCCGTCATATACAAAGACGACAATAATTGTTTATGAATTGCTCCGTAAACTATATTTTCAAATACTGCCGCTCTGTGTTCTTCACTATTTTCCGATAATTCCAGTGCCTCTGAATAGTCTTTTTCCTTCACTCCGACAAGAATGGGTTTTTTCCTTTTGTCCGCCTGCATCTGATAATAAACGATGCGGTCTTTTTCACAGTCAAACAATCCTACGTCATTCACCCACAGTTCCTTTTTTTGATATAGTACATAGTACGGAAATGCCTGCTTGTGACTCATAACATATGCACGTTCACGTCCGATTCCCAATTGCGACAATGCCTGATAAATCAGCTCCACGAAACTGCGCTCTGCTTCGTCTGTCGTCACTACAATCTGCTTAATTGTCTCACCGGGATACTGCTTTCTTACCAGTGAGAGCTTTTTCCGGAAAAAGAAAGAAAGCATATTAACCGGCTGAGAAACTCTCCCGTCTACAACAATCTCCTCTCCACGACGGATTCGTGGCAGAAAATCAGTCAATGGTTCTTTATTTTCCAACGCAATTTCCGTATTAAAAACTGCTTCCGGATTCTGCTCGGTCTTTCCCACCGGCACGGGTTCCATTTTTTCCTGATCGTATACTGCCATCTGCGATTTCTCATTTCCCAAATCGAAACCAAGCAATAAGGTTCTCTCACTCATAGCAATCTCCGTTCCTGTTCTTTCTTTTTTCCAATAACATCATCCGTGAATCGTGAACAATTTTTCTGCTGCATGCCTGGCGCCTTCATATCTTCTCCGCACCTCGTCATACAATTCCAAAGTCCCATCCTTTTCCGATTGTATCATCTGATTTACCATTTGGAAAAAGCCCGGCATAACGCCCGGCATATCCGGACGGCGAATCGTCATTACATCTGTTTTCTCTTCTGTTTCTTCTTCATAAATATAGCACTGTTTCTCTTCATCTTCAAAAAGAAGCATTTCATGAACAAATACTCCGGGGAAAATTTTTCTCATGGTTACTGTCTCATATTTTTCCCCTTCCTCTTTCACATATAATATAACATCCCTGTCCGTACCGCTGTAATACTGGATAAGCACCGTATTCTCAATCTCATAAGGCACATCAACTTTACCGATATAGTCTTTCATAAATGCAAACAGGATGCCATCACTGACAAACTTTTCCAAACTCATCTCAACAAATTCTTTTTGTTTGCCCGCAAAGGATTTTTCCATTCGATAATAGCGTAAGGCAGCCAAGACCATTACATCATCTTTTTCATACATGGCCTCTTTCTCTATCTTGACAAAGAGAGATTCCGGAAGCGACGTTTTCTCCAACACATAATCATACGCAACTTGAGAGAGAAACGCTTTCACCAATACCCGATTCTCACCCTGTTGGAAATAGTTCATATAAACTTTTTCATAATCTTCCCAGGATGCACCCGTGAACAAAACCTGCGCCAGCAGTCGCTCCGTAATGTCTTCGTCAACACCTACTTCCGGCGTCGCATTGCATTTATTGTAAAGCTCAGTGAACGAATCCAAATCTCCCGTATAATAGCGGCGCAGATAACACAGAACATCTTTGTCGCATATTCCAAGGCGGAAAAGGTGAATTGCCCATTTGACAAGCACCGGATCGCACTTCTCTTTCTCTCTGATCAGATAAGACAGCAATTCGTTAAGCGCCTCCGGCTCACACTCTGTCATGCCATACCGGCACAGCAGTGCATACGCCTTATCATACATTTCCTGATGAATGCAGTCTTCAGCCACTTCGTGAATGCATTCCCTTTTTACCCGCAAAGGTTCCATCTGTCTAAGCACTTCCGGTAAATACTGCATACTGTGCTGACTGCGATAATGGCGATACAGACACAAACGTATCTTTTCCTCCATGACAGGATGGAATTCTAAGATTTCCAGTGCCTGACGAAGCATTTCATCCCGGTTCTCCTGCAGAACAGGGGCATGTTCCGCACGGCAAGCCAAATAGGTAAGAAGCTCCGGCATACGCGAGCCCTGTTCGTAACAAAGAAATGCATACTCATCCATTGACAACAGTTTTTTTATCCTGTAATCTATTGTTTCCGCATAATATCTTCCATGCCCGTCCACGAAAAAAATCTGCACATTGGGTGTATAAAGCATAATTAAAGCTCTCCCGCACTCTAACGGATAATACTGTTCCTTTTGCAGTTCACGGTGAACCACTACAACCCCATCCATCTTCTCATTATCGCAAAACAGTGTATGGCTAAACATCACATAAGGAAGATTTTTTGCAATATCTCCAACAATCTTGTCTTTTGTCAAAAATGCTTCATAAAGAACCGCCAGATCTTCTGTTATCCGGTGTCTGTTAAGCTGCTCCTGCAAAAAATTCCACATCTGCGTTTCATACATACGAAAAACATCCGGTTGTTCATTCCGGTGCTTCCACACATATGAAAAAAGAAATGATTTGCATCGACAATTCAAATGATTCTCAAATTGAAAATAGGACAATACGGCATCCGGTAAAACTTCCGCCTGTTCCGTATCCAGCGTATACATATAATATTCAAACAAATCCGTAAGTCTCAAATGCCGGTTTACACCTTTTTCAAACCATTCAAAATAACCGGGGTCGCGCTTTTCACTTCGAATCAGCATTCCGCAAATTCCCCTGAGCGTATCTGTCATAACAAAAAAATCATACAGCTTCTTCAATATGGAAAAAACCTTGCAGTCAAACCTGCGCAGCCGTTCCCCCAAAAAACTTATTGCCAGGCATATTTCTTTAGTTGTTAAATCTCGTTTTAACCCATAGTTAACCACGTTCACGGTTACATCATCCAACGCGGTAATCAAAGTAGCATCTTCACGGTATGCCTTCATCATAACAGAGTAAAGAAGCGGACTATTGCTTCCTTCCTCCAGCTGTTCACGTACATCCTGCTCCAACAGATGAATAAAACGATATCGTTCACTCACCTGCGTCCGGATATAAGTAAGTATGTCGCTCTGATAACCATTTTCACCATATGTGGAAATCAATTTATCCAAGCTCTGTTTATCCTCATCACGCCCGGTATAAATAATTTTCACAAATTGAATCATGATATAACTTTCTACTTTTTTCACAGATTCTCCCAGCGGCGGCAATTGCAGGGATTCCGTCTCCCTGAAAAATTCCAGAATTTCCTCTTCTTCCCGCAACACGACAGCGATATATCCATGAACCGCTGTTGAATACTCTCCACTGATTTTTTCCAACACCTCACGGTTTCTTGAAAGGAATTCCACAAAAACCTCTCTTGGAATTCTCTTTTCCTGATAACCGAGGAACATGCGGTACATCATGGCAATTGCCTTTTTTCTCGCCCGTCGAATCTTCCTCTCTTCTCCACCCTTTTGATTATGGGCAATGACGGAAATAACTTTTTTCTCATACGGTGTCTGCAGGACAATTTCGCCATGCCGTCTTCCATAGGGTACTTTATCCGCACAAATTGTAAATTCAAGAACATCCTGATTTCTTTCAAACTCATCGGTCCGCAAAACATGCGTCTGCAATTGAATAAAATCAGCTGTTGCCGTTGCATGAATCTCTGCATACCCCCATGTGTTAACGCAAATCATAAGAGTATCTCCGATATCGACACCATTTAATTCATACTCAATTTCTTCACCGGCCGGATGTTTTACCTCGAACCGAACCGGCTCTTTTTTCCCCATTGCAACCAAAAATTCTTCCAGACTCTGCCGTTTCGTATTTTTAGAAATAAGCGTATCATACAATCGTCTGCCGTCTTCATCCCGATAGAGAAATGTGTTCCGAAATTCCGGAGCAAGAAAAAGCTTCATT
>CAZGDT010000098.1:0-6086 GCA_964524245.1 uncultured Eubacterium sp.
TAATATAAGAAAATAAAGCGGTGTTTTGGAATCCCCCAACGCCCGCAGAATGGATGCCACTCCATTATAGCAGGCAATTGCTACAATTCCGGCACATGTTGTCCGCATATAAATAACCGCGTCCTCCATAATCGATTCCGGCGTGTCCAGCAAACGTAAAATTAAAGGAGACAAAAGAATACCCAAAATGCTTACAACAATTGCCGCCGCTCCAAGAACATATACTGCGTTTGCAATTGTCACTTTTACATTTTCCTCATCTTTTGCGCCAAAGTATTGCGAAGCGATAACACCAATTCCCACACCCAACCCGGAACTCAGGGAAAAGAACAGAAAATTCATGGAACCGCAGCTTCCCACTGCCGCCAAAGCATTAGCTCCTACGTAATTGCCTACTACAATCGAATCGACCATATTGTAAAGCTGTTGAAACAAATTTCCCACCAAAAGCGGAAGAGAAAAAATCAAAATATGTTTCAACGGACTCCCCACAGTCATATCTGTCATTTGTTTCTCCTGCGTATTCATAGCAGCATCCTCCTACGCCTTAATTTTCACCTATTATAATCATCTCTTGCCGCATTCACCAACAACACTTTGTCCTATATTGCTCATTTTTTTACTTTTTTCTTGACGAAAACAAATGATTTCTTTACACTAAAAAGCGATGAACATCACTTTTCAGAAACGGAGAATATTTTATGCCCGACAAAAGCACATTGGAAAACATTTCCCTTTCCCACACCATCCATACTATTATTCCTAATCATTTCCCTGCCGCATTTCCTCTCCATTGGCACAAGCACGTCGAGATTCTCACCATTCCGCATGATACAGACTCGCCTGCGTGGTCAAAGGTACGTTTGCAGGATTCCGTCCACACACTTACCCCCGGCACAATTCTTTTTATCTGGCCGGGCGAACTGCATGAAATATTAGAAAATCCGCAACAAAAAATGATAGGCATTCAGTTTTCACCTATCATTTTCCAGGATTTACCGGAATTTGCCTCGTATCTGCAGGCATTTCGACGCATTCATTTTCTTTCTGTCACAGAACATACAGAACTAACAGAAAACATGATTTCATTCTTTTCGCAGATGGTATATTTGAAAATAACTGCCGGGAAATTTCAGGGAGTCGAAACACTCATCTGCTTATACGAATGCTTTATGGAATTTGCTAATCACCTCTCATATCTTCTTCCAAAAGAACAGTTACTATCTTTCCAAAAAGACGCGCAAGGAGAAAAGATATACCAGATATGCGATTTTATCACAAAAAACTGCCAACAGCCGCTTACCCTGAATTTTGTCGCAAAACAGGCAGGATTCAACCCATACTATTTTTCCCGAATATTCAAAAAAGTATCCGGCTATAATTTTGTGGAATATCTGGCAATTCAACGTATAAAACGTGCACAGATGCTTTTAGCAAATGTTTCCCTTTCCATGACGGAAATCGCTTATCAATCCGGTTTCAAAAGCATTTCCACCTTTAACCGTACATTTTTGCAGCAAAAAGGTTGTTCTCCCAGCCAATACCGCAAATACTATCTCAATGAGTTTGAACATCATGATCTCATAAATCGCTGAATCATGGAAATCGGAAATCCCTTTCTTGCCAGATATGCTGTCACCTTGTTTTTTTCTGCATATTCCATGTCGGTCAATTGTTTACCTTTCAAACGCTTCTCAAGCAAAAATTGAAGAGCCGTTTCTTCCGCTTTTTCATCATAGGATTCAAATGCAGTCTCGAGCACTTCTTCATCCACTCCTTTGTGTCGAAGTTTATAGCACAATTCTTTCCTGCTGCGCTTTTCTTTATGGAAAGCTATATAGTTCTCTGCATATCGAAAATCATTAATATAACCAAACTTCGTGACATATTCCATTGCATATGCTGCGGCGCTTTCCGAAAAACCGGCTCGATAAAGGCGCTCCTGCAATTCTTTTCGTGTCCGATCCTTCAGCAGCAAAAGATTCATTGCTTTTTCAGCTGCCTTCAGACACTCTTCCCGTTCCGGACAACAGGACTCTTCTTTCATGAATTATCCACCTTTTCATTCTTTTTCTTCGTCGCTGTATCTTTCTCTTCAGCCTTCTCATCTTCCTCTGCGTCTTTTGGCATGCAGGTTTTTCTGACAATCGAATCTACTTCTTCAAATATCTCAGGATGTTCCATCAGATACTTCTTCGCATTCTCACGTCCCTGTCCAATCCGCTCTCCTTTGTAGGAATACCATGCTCCGCTTTTCATAATTACATCATGCTTCGCTGCCAAATCCAGCAAATCTCCCTCACGAGAAATCCCTTTTCCAAACATGATGTCAAATTCTGCTTCCTGAAACGGCGGTGCAACTTTATTTTTAACTACTTTAACCCGAACACGGTTACCTATCTTTTCTCCTGCCTGCGACAGGGTCTCAATTCTTCGTACATCCATACGCACCGACGCATAAAACTTCAATGCACGTCCACCGGTCGTCGTTTCCGGATTTCCAAACATGACGCCAATCTTCTCTCGAAGCTGATTAATAAATATAACCGTACAATTCGATTTGTTAATCACACTGGTTAATTTACGAAGCGCCTGACTCATCAAACGTGCCTGCAATCCCACATGAGAGTCCCCCATGTCCCCATCAATTTCTGCCTTTGGCACAAGCGCGGCCACCGAGTCCACAATCACAATATCTACCGCTCCTGAACGTACCATCGTCTCCGTAATCTCCATCGCCTGTTCACCGCTGTCCGGCTGGGAAATATACAGCTCATCAATATTTACACCTATGTTTTTCGCATAGACAGGGTCAAGCGCATGTTCCGCATCAATAAAACCCGCGATTCCTCCCTGCTTCTGTACTTCAGCAACCATGTGAAGCGCCACCGTCGTCTTACCACTGGATTCCGGGCCGTAAATTTCCACGATACGTCCTTTCGGAATTCCTCCTACGCCTAATGCCAAATCCAGGCTGAGTGAGCCTGTAGGCACCGCCTCCACCTGCATATGTCTGGTATCTCCCAGCTTCATAATGGATCCCTGTCCATAATTCTTTTCAATCTGTGCAATCGCTGCTTCCAACGCTTTAACTTTATTTGGATCTTTTTCCATCAATCTTCCCTCCTGCTTTTCCGAACGGATGTTCTGCATAAATTTATACTATACCATCCTTTTCTTCTTGTCAATCTTTTTTTTAATTTGTTTCAGTTTCCCGATTGTCTGAAAGATGACAAGCCGAATGGCACCGTCCCTGACAGTGCCATCCAACCGTCGATTACTTATTTCACATTTCTCTGACTATATTATACACGCCGAAAATTCCAAATTCCAGTGTTGTCTGTACCTTTCATTGTCATTTAATCCGTCTGAATTAACTTTTGATGCCCAAACGGTATGTCGTCTTTACTTTATATTTGTCCGATACGGTAATTACTTTTCCATCCCACGGATCTATGGCAACAAAATCAGAAGCCGTGAAATTTACTGACAGCATTGATTTTTTACAACCGACTATGGTAACCCAGTGCTGTGCCGTGTTTCCCGTCACATGAAGGATTGACGGTTTCCCGGAAGCAAGCTGTACGGCAGCCGCCTGCAGCACCTCCTGTTCTGTTGAATAAGAAAGTGTTTTATACCCCCCAAGACTCCATACACAATCAACATTCGTTTCACTGGTCCAATAGGTATGCGGACTTGGTGATGTCCCCGTCAATATAGCATTACAATATGCTAATGCATACGAAGCACATGCCTTTTTCTCAAGAGCTGTTCCATTTGACTGATGTCCGATTTTTTCTATCAGCGCATGGTTGTACGTAAGAAGTTTTGTCGTCAGGGGCGTAATATTTCCCACCGTAAACGAACGACTGATAACAGAAATATCTCTTCCCGCCGCATCGCATATAACCACTTTATATGTATAGGTCCCTGTCTGCAGTTTACCAAAAGTAATATAAGCATCAATCTGCTTTAAATCCGCATAACAGCTGTTTGGATAAACAGTTTTCTGCAAAACCGTTTTTCCTGCCGTATCCGATACCGTAACATTCAATACGGTTAAGGCATAACGTGACGTCACCGTTCCTTTCAATGAGAATGCACTTCCCACGTTCAGGTTTGTCGGATAGGTCGCACCGCTAACAACAGCAAAAGAAGCCGGTATCTCCGTTTCGGTCCAGTAAAACTTCCATTTCTTCTGTCTTTTTCGATTGCTAAACGCAATCGTTCCATTATCACAGTGCAAAAAGAGTTTCGTGCCCCTGCATTTTATGTAGGAACGTCCTCCGCCCGCATCATAAAGAGTAAAAATCTGATTGACATTTTTTTCGGATTTCTTTTTCTGTACCGCCCGATACATTCCTTTTTTTCTCTGACATGTCAGATAGTATCCGCTGTTTACGTTTTTCAGACGAATCTTTTTTCCGCCTGCAGACTCCACTTTCCAGACCTGGCTTGCAAAGTCTGCTTTTGCATTAGACTTTACAACGGCACCCGTTCGCAGGGAAGAGTTTGTAACATCGATAACATCCGTCGTTTTTCCGCAAGGTACCGGATAATAATATCCTTCCGAAAGATAAATGCGTTTATTCATTCGGATAATATATTTTTTCTTATTAAAATACAGCTTAAACAGTTTTTTCGTTCCTGTCTGAGTCGTAATACAAAAAGTGTACCAGCCTTTTCTTTTTATCACAAGCGAATCTGCTGTTCTTTTCAACTTTTTTGCTTTCTTCCACGCAGAAGATGAAACCGAGCGAACTGTTCCTCTTCGATATCGGATTTTCCCGACAGATGACATCATCTTTTTTTCCAACATGGCAATCGAACCTGCGTCCCCGGAAAGGTTTTTCTTAGCCACCGCATAAGAAGACACCGGGATTTTCATAAACCCCAGTGCCATAATCGATATTGCAATGCACAACCAACTTATCTGCCGTATCTTTTCGGACATTTCTTTGGTTCCTTTCTTCTATCAGCACGACATTATCTTCTTCAAAAATTCAACGTAACCCTTTTTCGTCTCGTACACATCTGCTTTACTTGTTATTTCCCACGGTGCATGCATATTCAGAACTGCCACGCCGCAGTCAATAACGTTCTTACCGTATAATGCCATAATATATGCTATGGTTCCACCGCCGCCCACATCAACTTTTCCCAGTTCTGCTGTCTGATAAGCAACTTTGGCGTCTTTAAATATACCTCGGATTTGTGCCATAAATTCGGCATTGGCATCATTGCTCCCTGATTTTCCCCGCGCGCCGGTAAATTTATTAAATACCATGCCTCTTCCAAAATAAGCCGCATTCTTTTTCTCATAAGCAGAAGCATAAACAGGGTCAAATGCCGCACTGACGTCGGATGACAACATTTTTGAATTTGCCAGACAGCGTCGAAGTGCCAAATCAGAATATTGTCCGGATGCTGCAAGGATTTCAGCTACCGTGTTTTCAAAAAACTGTGAGCGCATTCCCGTGGCTCCCACACTTCCAATCTCTTCTTTATCGACAAGAAGACAGCATGTTGTATATTCCGTATTCTCAGCTTCCAACATTGCAACCAGCGACGTAAAGGCACAAACCCGGTCATCCTGTCCGTATGCCATAATCATGCTGGTATCAAATCCTGACTCTCTGGCAGCTCCCGCCGGAACAATTTCCAATTCTGCCGACAGAAAATCTTCTTCTTCCATATCATATTTTTCTTTTAGAATAGCAATCACATTTTTACTTACTGCATCCTTTTCCTCTCCCTTTAACGGCTGACTTCCAACAAGAATATCAAGTGCTTCTCCCTCTACAACTTTATTTGCTTTTTTTTCCATACGCTCACCTGCAAGGTGAATCAGCAAATCCGTCACACAGAATACCGGGTCTTTTTCGTCCTCACCAATACATACATCAATCACACTACCGTCCTTTTTCACGATAACACCATGAATGGCGAGAGGCAGCGTCACCCACTGGTATTTTTTGATTCCGCCATAATAATGCGTATCCAGATATGCAAGCTCTGTATCCTCATAAGGCGGCTCCCGTTTTACATCCAGACGCGGTGAATCGAGATGTGCGCCCAAAATCGCC
>CAZGDT010000099.1:0-6068 GCA_964524245.1 uncultured Eubacterium sp.
ACAGGAAATCCATTTTCGGAAGAACAATGAGATACTTTTTGAAATATAAAGTGAAGTTTGGCCTATTGTTTTTCTGTTATTTCGCTGCGGCCGGCGCCAATATTGTATGGCCATATTTGAATGGAACGGTTTTGTATGACGGAATTTTGGCAAAGAATAATGTTTTTTTGGCACAATTTGGTGTGGCAGGTAAATATACGCTGGCGCTTTTTCTGTTGGTGGCGGTTATGGTGCTTTCCAAATTGGTACAGCAGGGGGTTGCACTTCTGCAATGCACTCTGATGGCACAGATTGTCGCTCTTGTTATTCGGGATATGAAGCAGGATGTTTTTTCGGCGATGGGAAATCTGTCAATCAGTTTTTTTAACAGTAAGCAGACGGGAAGTCTGATGACCCGGGTGCTTAGTGATGCGGACCGGGTGACCAACTTTTTTTTGGATGGATTTCCGTATATTTTTGTCCATGGATTTACGATTGTTACTTCTTTTGCTGTTATGTTCCGGCTTGACTGGAAAATGGCGATTGTCGCCTGTATTCTGCTTCCGCTTCTGGTTGTTTTAAGTGTCAGGCTGAAACCGAAACTTTGGAGTTTGTTTGGCAGACGTCATCGGGCTGAGAGAACGCTGAATGGCAGAGTCAATGACAATCTGACCGGTTCCAGAGTGGTGAAAGCGTTTGGACAGCAGGAAGAGGAAAGCAGAAGATTTGAAGGACCAAACGAGAATCTTCGGGAGGCCGAAGTTCGTATTGTGAAATATAATAACCGGTTTACTATACTATATAATCTGGTTCAGGAAGTTTCCAACATTTGGGTATGGATGCTGGGTGTGGTACTTCTTTTAGGTGGAACCGGGCTGGAATTGGGAGTGCTGATTACTTTTGTCGGATATGTCGGACTGCTTAACGGGCCGATGAATTTCTTTTCCTGGGTTTTTCATATGTGGTCAAACAGTATTAACTCGGCACAGCGTATTTTTGAAATAATGGATGCGGTTCCGGAAGTCCGGGAGATTGAAAATCCGGTATACAGGAAGGAGCCAAAAGGAGAAATTGTTTTAGAACATGTTACCTTTGGATATGACGTCAATGTGCCGGTTCTGAAAGATGTCTGCCTGCGTGTTAAACCGGGAGAAATGCTGGGAATTGTAGGGCGTTCCGGTGCCGGAAAAACGACACTTGTAAATCTTATTTCGCGATTATATGATGTGAATGAAGGGACTATTTTTCTGGATGGCATTGATGTAAAAAATATTGCTTTTCAGGATTTGCGTCGAAATGTTGCCATGGTGTCACAGGATACCTATATTTTTATGGGAACGGTTGCGGAAAATATTGCATATGCGAATCCGAGAGCGACAAGAAACGACATAATACAGGCATCCGTGCTTGCAAGTGCACACGAGTTTATTTCCAATATGCCGGATGGGTATGATACCGTGATTGGTGCGTCAGGGAAGGATTTGTCAGGCGGAGAGAAACAGAGGATTTCGATTGCAAGAGCCATTCTGGCAAATCCGCAAATTCTGATTTTGGATGAGGCGACAGCCAGTGTTGACACAGAGACGGAAAAAGCGATACAGAAATCGCTTGCTTATCTTGTAAAAGGGCGCACGACCCTTTCCATTGCTCATCGTCTGTCGACCTTACGGGATGCGGACCGGCTGGTGGTGCTTGATGAGGGAAAGATTGTGGAAGAAGGCACGCATGCAAAACTGGATGCTTTTGGGGGAATTTATCATAAACTGATGGAACTGCAGACAAAGTCACTGGCATTAAAGGAAATATAGTAATCGGAGGAAGTAAAATGGCAATGGAAAAAGAAGTGGAAGAAATGACGACGCTTAAATATCTGACAGAGGAGAATGCACTATTTGAACGAACGGAAGGCGGATTTGTCAGCCTGGAAACCGGTGGAAAAAAGTGGGAACGTATTCAGGTGATACGCTTGTTTCCCTTTACGGAACCGGATAAATTTATTTCGATACGGACGGTTGAAGAACGTTCAAAAGAAATCGGCATAATTGAAGATATAAAGAAAATGTCAGTAAAAACAAAAAAGATGTTGGAAGAACAGATGAATCTTCATTATTTTACGCCGATTATAGAGAAAATTATTGATATAAAGGATGAATACGGCTACGCTTATTTTTATGTACTGACAGACCGCGGGGAATGCCGCTTCACGATTAATATGGGAGGGAATGCCGTGGTTCGCCTTTCCGACAGCAGACTTCTCATTACGGATTTAGATGAAAACCGATTTGAAATACCGGACGTATTTTCTTTGACGCAAAAGGAGCAGAGGAAACTGGATTTGTTTATATAGTGGAAAGAGGATGCCAAAGGAAATGAGGTGACAGATAAATGATATTAAAATTCAGACTGCCAAAGGAGGCAGCTTCCCTTATAGAGAAGGAACCGGGAGAACGGATTTATTATAGTGTTCCTATTGACGTATCAGAAAACGGAAATTGGATTTCGAATTCGTATCTGGTGGTAAGCACGAAAAACATCCGGGTTATCATGAACGGAAAACTGACGGAAAAAATAGCTTTGTCGGAGTGTGGGAATGCTAAAGCTGAGGCGGGAAACGGGTGCGGACTGCTTGTGCTGGAGCATTGTGGTGTGCCGCGTCATATTGCGCAATATTCATCAAAACATTTGTCCCGATACGCTTATGTGGCACGAGGAATCAATATCCTGATTTCCGGGCGTGAGGAAGAAGTTGTCAGCAATGAATACGAAAAAATCTGTCCGGAATGTGGACGGGCGCTGCCGGGGATGGGGTACTGTCCGCATTGTTCCGGGAAAGGTGGGTTTTGGCACATGTTTTTGCGGATGTGTGCACCGTACAAAAGGGATTTTGTCGGAATCATTGTTTTGATGATACTGGCTGCCGTTGTTACACTGCTTAATCCCGAAGTGCAAAAAGTGCTCGTAGATGATGTGCTTACCACAGGGAATGGTGGATTGCGGGCGGCGATTATTTGTCTGAGTATTATGTTTGCCCTAAGTGTGGGAATTGTAATTGTTAACATATTAAAGAGTTATTATTGTACGGTTCTTGGAGCCAAAATTGCAAAAGACCTGCGGGAAAAACTGTTTGTAAAGATACAGATGCTGTCGGTTGCTTTTATTAATGAACGTCGTCCCGGTGAATTGATGAATCGTATTATGTTTGATACCGGTAAAATCCGGGAGTTTATGGAAAAAACATTTTGCAACATGTTCACTGTCTGCTTCATTTTTGTGTGTGATATTATTTTCATGCTTGTCTTAAACGTGAAGCTGGCGCTTTTGAGTTTTATTTTTATTCCGGCTGCCGCCGGTGTTACCTATGCATTTAGGAAAAACATTCACCGGCGCTTTCATCTGCAATGGAAAAAAAGTGATGATGTAAACAGCAGTCTTCAGGATGTAATTTCCGGAATGAGAGTTGTAAAATCCTATGGCAAAGAAGAGGATGAAAAAAAGAGATTTAACCGGCTGGCAGATGAATTTTGCAGAGTACAGACGAAAAATGAAGTGTTTTGGGCTGTTTTTAATCCGGCTGTAAGTTTTTTGATGGGGGCAGGTGTGTTTCTTGTTATTGGTTTTGGTGGAATGGACGTTCTGGGAGACCGTATGACTACGGGAGAATTGCTGCAGTTTGTGACTTACACCCAGCTTTTGTATCAGTACCTAAACTGGATGACAAGCATGCCAAGGGATTTAATGAATCTGATTAGCAGCATTGAACGGATAAATGATGTTTTGGAGCAGGAAGTTCTGATTGATGATGCAGAGAATCCGCTGGAGCCTGACATAAACGGAGAAATAGAATTTCGCCATGCTTCCTTTGGCTACAAGTCATATAAGCCGGTGTTGGAAGACATAAATCTGAAAATTAATCAGGGTGAAATGATCGGTATTGTGGGAGCATCAGGAACAGGAAAGTCGACATTGATTAATCTGATTATGCGTTTGTATGAAGTAGATGACGGACAGCTGCTTATTGACGGATGTGACATAAAAGAAATTAAGTCGGATAAGTTTCATTCACAAATTGGTGTCGTGCTGCAGGAAACTTTTTTGTTCTCGGGTACTATATTAAATAACATACGGTTTTCCAGACCGGAAGCGTCGTACGAGGAAGTGGTACGGGCGGCAAAAATGGCAAATGCACATGATTTTATATCGAAAACGCCGGATGGGTATAATACCTATGTAGGTGAAAAGGGATATAACCTGTCGGGTGGTGAAAGACAGCGAATTGCCATTGCCCGGGCAATTCTTAATAAACCTCGCCTGCTGATTTTGGATGAAGCGACGGCCAGTCTGGATACGGAAAGTGAATTTATGATACAGAAGGCATTGGAACGGCTGACCGCCGGACGTACTACCTTTGCCATTGCCCATCGGTTGTCAACGCTGCAAAATGCAGACAGACTGATTGTAATTGACGGACACCGGGTGGCGGAAGCCGGTACACATGAGGAATTAATAAGAAAAAATGGTATTTACAGCCGGCTGGTGAAAGCGCAATTAGAAATGCAGGGAACCGGCAAATAATTGTGCTATTGCCTAAAAAGAAAAAATAGGGTAAACTGGTAAAGGAATCGACGATAAAGCATGTGGAATGGAGGTAAGCATGAGACGAGTAGCCTTTTTGACCAGCGGCGGTGACTGCCAGGCATTGAATGCCACGATGAGGGGTGTGGCAAAAACATTGTATAATGCGGATCCGGATACGGAGATTATCGGTATTCTTGAAGGGTACAAAGGCTTGATGTATGAGAACTATGTGAAAATGAAGCCTGCTGATTTTTCCGGAATTCTGACAGAGGGCGGAACGATTCTAGGCTCTTCCCGTCAGCCTTTTAAGAATATGCGAAAACCGGATGAGAATGGGATGGATAAGGTTCTTGCCATGGTAAATACATACAGGAAGCTGAAGTTAGACTGTCTTGTAATCCTTGGAGGGAACGGTACACAGAAATCTGCCAATATGCTCCGTGAAGAAGGACTGAATGTTGTCGGTCTGCCAAAGACGATTGATAATGACATCTGGGGAACAGATATGACATTCGGGTTCCAAAGTGCAGTGGATATTGCTACCAGTGCCATTGACTGCATTCACACTACGGCATATTCTCATGGACGGGTATTTATTGTAGAGGTCATGGGGCACAAGGTAGGATGGCTTACGCTTTATGCAGGAATTGCAGGAGGAGCCGATGTTATTTTGCTCCCGGAGATACCGTATGATATTGATGCTGTAGTCGAGGCAATACAAAAGCGTACGGATGACGGAAAGAGATTTTCGATTCTGGCCGTAGCGGAAGGGGCCATCAGCCGGGAAGACGCACAGCTGACAAAAAAAGAGCGCAAGGCGAAATTGAAAAATAATCCGTATCCGAGTGTTTCTTATAAAATAGGAGCGGAGATCGAGGAACGAACCGGGCAGGAAATACGTATAACGGTTCCGGGACATACGCAGCGGGGAGGAAGTCCGTGTGCATATGACCGTGTGATTGCCAGCCGACTGGGGGCAGCGGCGGCACAGCTTATTTTAGAAGAAAAGTACGGTTATATGGTAGGATTTAAGAATGACGAGATTGTTCCCGTTCCATTGGAGGAAGTAGCAGGCAGATTGAAAATGGTAGACCCGGAATCATCAATTATCAGAGAGGCGAGAAGTCTGGGGATTAGTTTCGGTGTCGGAAAGAGTGAGGAGAATCATGTCATACCAGGCTTTATATCGTAAATATCGTCCCAAAAACTTTTCTGATGTTAAAGGGCAGGAACATATTGTGACAACGCTCACAAACCAGATTCAGGCAGAGAGAATCGGACATGCTTATCTTTTTTGCGGAACGAGGGGAACCGGTAAAACCACGGTTGCTAAGATTTTTGCCAAGGCGGTTAACTGTGAAAATCCGGGTGCGGACGGTCCGTGCGGAACGTGTGCGATGTGCCGTGCAATAGAAGAGCAGTCCTCCATGAATGTGGTAGAAATTGATGCTGCTTCAAATAATCGTGTGGATGATATTCGTCAGGTGATTGACGAAGTGCAATATTCACCGGCA
>CAZGDT010000100.1:0-6054 GCA_964524245.1 uncultured Eubacterium sp.
GGAAATTATGATTTCTGGTATGAATCCAGCCAGTTAATGATTAAACAGATGAAAGAAGCAAATAAGAAAAAAGAAGAAAAAATAAAAGAGCTGCAGGAATTCATCCAACGATTCAGCGCCAATGCTTCAAAATCCAAACAGGCCACTTCCAGAAAGCGTGCACTGGAAAAAATCGAGCTGGATACTCTCCGTCCTTCCAGTCGAAAATATCCTTATGTAGATTTCAAACCGGAACGCGAAATTGGAAACGAGGTACTTACTGTTACCAATCTGAGTAAAACAATCGACGGCGAAAAAGTTCTTGATAACGTATCTTTTACCGTTGGTCATGACGATAAAATTGCTTTTGTCGGCTCCTATGGCATTGCCGCTACTACTCTGTTCCGGATTCTTGCAGGCGAAATGGAACCTGATGAAGGAAGTTACAAATGGGGAATTACCACATCGAATTCATATTTTCCGAAAGACAACACCGCCTACTTTGATTCGAACGACACGATTGTCGACTGGCTGATGCCATTTTCCCCGGAAAAAGATGCCACTTATGTCCGCGGTTTTTTGGGACGTATGCTATTCAAGGGTGAAGACGGACTAAAAAAAGTTAATGTCCTTTCCGGTGGTGAAAAAGTTCGTGTTATGCTTTCCAAAATGATGATGCTCGGGTCCAATGTATTGATGCTTGATGAACCTACCAACCATCTGGATATGGAATCCATCACCTCCGTTAACAACGGATTGATTAAATTCCCGGGAGTCGTATTATTCACATCTCAGGATCACCAGTTCATACAGACCATCGCCAACCGCATCATTGAATTTACACCAAATGGTATGATTGACAAAGTAACCACCTATGATGAATATCTGGATAGTGATGAAATGGCAAGAAAACGTCAGGCACTCAGCTGACACTTTATCAAACTTGACAATATGTGTGTATTCCTATACAATGGATGGAAAATGTAACCACATAAAATGACCCTAAACAAAAAAGGAGATGATGACTTGGGGCCCAGTGACGCGGTAAATATACTCATTCTTGTAGTATTGCTTGCATTATCCGCTTATTTCTCATCTGCAGAGACAGCATTAACAACCGTAAATAAAATACGCCTTCGTGCTCTGGCAGAAGAAAAAAACAAAGCTGCCAAACGTGTTTTGAAATTGGTCGAAGACCCTTCCAAAATGCTGAGCACCGTACTAATTTGTAACAACATTGTAAACCTTTCTGCTTCTTCCCTATCTACTTCCTATGCTTTCAGCATATGTAAACGGATGGGATTGGAAGACAGCACGAGTTTAGGTGCCGGTATTGCCACAGGAATATTAACAGTATTAATCCTTATTTTTGGCGAAATCACACCAAAGCATCTGGCTTCAAAGAACGCCGAAAAAATAGCGCTTCTCTACTCGAGCTCAATTACATTCTTTACACACCTTCTGACGCCTGTTATATTTGTCGTTAACCAGGTTGCCAGATTCTTCCTGTTCGTTCTTCGGGTAGACACATCTAAGAAATCCGGCGGAATTACGGAAGATGAACTGCGTACTTTTGTAGAAGTCAGTCACGAAGAAGGTGTTATTGAGAGCGAAGAGAGACAGATGATTACCAATATCGTGGATTTCGGAGATTCTCTTGCCAAAGATGTTATGATTCCGCGTATGGATATTGCCATGGTGGAATCCGGTATTTCTTACGACGAACTGTTAACGGTGTTTACGGAAAATAAATTTGCACGTCTCCCGGTTTATGAGGAAACCATTGACAATATTATCGGCATCATAAATCTGAAAGATTTCGTATTTTATAAAGGTGACAGGGAGAACCTGAACATCAAATCACTGATGCGCGAGGCACACGTAACTTACGAGTATAAAAATGTAGCTGAGCTGTTCATGGAAATGCAAAAGGACTCCATTCCCATGACAATTGTACTTGACGAGTATGGTGCTCTTGCCGGGCTCATCACGATCGAGGACCTTATTGAGGAAATCGTAGGCGAGCTTCGTGACGAATATGATGCTGACGAGGAAGATGAAATCCAACCGCTTCATGAATCCGTTTACCATGTTTTAGGATCCACTCCGCTGGATGACATTTCAGAATCCCTCAATATTCCATTAAAATCCGATGACTACGATTCCATCGCCGGTCATGTCATAAATCTTCTCCAGCATTTTCCAAATGTTGGTGAATCTGCGGAAGACGATTATGCAATTTATACCGTATTAAAAGCTGACGGTAATCGAATTGACAAACTGAAACTTGAATTAAAACCTCGAAATGATGAAACAGACGAGGATGAATAAATCATTTCCCACTTTGCCTTTTAGCTCCGGCAGAGTGGGATTTTAGTTCGCAAACACCATTTTCCTGCGTAAAGAAATACTTTTCCCCTGTTCCCCATCCTCTGGTTTTTTTCCAATCACTTCCACATCCATTTGTCCCAATTCATAATCGATTTTGTGAACTTTTACGGTGAGATCCACGTCTTCTTCCATTCTCCGAATCATAGCCTGAAGAAAAGCGGCCATCATTTCATTTCTATTTTGAATTCCATAACGGTTTCCTTCCATCACCTCTGACAATGTCTGATCCATTGCATCTGTCAAGGACTCTTCCATCGATTCCCTTCCCCACGTCTCTGCCATCACGTTCCTCTGAATCAGAACGACCAAAAACAGCGAACTGATGCCAATTACCGATACAATTACCGTTCTCATATTTTTTTATCCCCTCCTAACGAACATAGCCGTCCAATCGATATTGTTTCTTTTTTTGTGTCACCGGAAAAACGTAGTCATATAATAATGTCACTCTGGCATCTCTGAGATTTTTCCCATAGCGGCGAATCCGAAGCTGATACCCGGATTGTTTGGCTTTTTTCTGACACTCATCCAGTATCTTTTCATTAAAATCACTCACCTTTATCTGGTAAATAATATCACGATAAAAATCTCTGGCACTACCATACTGCATATTTTGTGCTGCATAAGATATCCCTGTCCACATCAGAAGAATAAGGAAAAAGAATACGGCACACTGACTTATCATTCCTCTCAATCAACAGCCCTCCCATCAACAAGAATAATTGTTTTTTTCTCAGCCATTCGCCCATTCACGCGGCTTCTTACCACCCATTTCAGGTAATACTTCCCCGGCACCCGTGTATCCAAAAAACCCGAAAGTAAATTACCTTTTTCATCATAACAACACAACGCCGGACTCAAATCACTGCCATCAACATCTGTTGCCTCTGCCAAATCAATCGTTTTAATCTTTTGATTTTGTATTAGACGTCTGTTTACCGTTAATATCTCCGGTATCGCTTCTGAAGAGTCCGGTGTTGAAAATGTTGCCTTCTCACGCTCTTCCACCACACCATAATCTTTCCATTGCCACCAAATAAGAAAACATACGGTAAACGACAACAGCAGCGACAGCATAGTAAAAACAAAACTTTTCAATTCAGCCTCCTACCACGTACAATACAAACTGAAACATCCATAAAATCCAACCTCCAAAAACAATAATTGCAAAGAAGTCACTGTATTGTGACAATAATTCATCCATACATTAGCCTCCATTCAAAAAAGAAATCTGACTTCCCATTATCATAAAAAAAGTCAAAACATCAAGCACCGCCTTGCCACCGGCAAACATCATTGGGACCTGACGCAGCATACGGAAAACAGCCAATTTCGCCTGATAATAGCGACTCTCCGACTGATTCATAACCAACTGACTCTGCTCCACAAGAAACTGAATTTGTCTGCTTGTCTCGGAGCTTCCATTGAAGTTTACGGAATACAAAAGCTTCATCCCTGTCTGCAATTCTGACAAAGGAATATTCTTAAAAAAATTTGTAAAAGGTTCTATTGAAGCCGGGTTTTGATAAATTTCATCAATCAGCCGGTCAGTCTCTTCCCGAAATATACCGGATACTTCTTCTCGTGCATTTTCAAGTGCATGATACAGACTGTCATTTTTCAGGTAAACCGTTACAGCTAAAAGCCAATAGGGAAATTGTCGTTCTACTTCTCTTATCTGCTTCTTTTGTTCCTTTCTTTCCCACTCTGTGTGTCCCACAAAAAACATAATCAAAGTAATCACAAACAGAAACGCACATATCACTACCGTAGTAGAAGCCTGATAAATCGCCGTTTCCTCAACAAGCATCAAAAAATTTTCCGGAATCAGAATACGAGAGACAAAGCAGAGCATAAGTGCCAGTACAACGGATATTATGCATTCTCTTCCGGCAGACTGCTTTCCCTTCTGATACTGCACAAATCGTCTTTTCCACATTTCAAAATCTGCCAGCATAACATCGATAGCTTCTGTTACATCACTTCCCTTATATTCTGCCCGGCATATGATACGATGTACCAGTTTCATCCTACTGCAATCGTAAATAGATGAAATCTTTTTTAATGAGGCCTCTGCCATACTTTCCTTATCGCTGCACTCCCCCGATTCCAGCACATGAAGAGCCTCTGCAATTGCGCTTCCCATTCTCGAATCCGCGGCAAATACAGACCGGCAATCCAATAAGGCTGATTTTAACCGGGCGCACCTCTTGTATGAACATAATAAAAGTTCCATATAGACATTTATTTCATCGTAACGTTCTGCCATCTCTTTTCTTTTCCTGCAAATACGAAAATTCAAAGGAAGAAGAACCATCCCTGCCATTCCAATTACACAAGAGCACATCCGGGAAAGACGAAAAAATTCTGTCAGAATTAAAGTCGTAAGTATCACGACCGCGTACCCGATTACGCATTTTTTCATAACATCCTCCAATCCGGTCCGGGATTAATTCCCATACTCTGAAATTTTCTTACAAGATTTCCAGGCAGCTGATGATTTACAATTTTCCCATCCTCCACCAACATAACAATTCGATTCACTGTCTCTCGCCAATCTTTACCTATTCTCTCAAAAATACCAATCTGATCGATAAATCGGTGTATAAATCCTTTCTGATCCCGTTTGCTCTTCACTAATATTCCGACATCAAGATATCGATACGTATCATTTTCGATTCGTTGAAGATCTTCCTTCCCACCGGCCATATTTCTTATGCGGTCCGGTATATTTCTTACATCATCCGTATGAAGTGTCGTAAGGCCGCTTGCACCGGTGCTTAGTGATTCTAAAAGATAGCGCACCTCCGTTGATCTGGCTTCTGAAAGAATAATCCACTTTGGCAACTGACGAATACAGGCCTTGATTGCCTGCGTATATGAAAAGTTCTCCGCCACTTTCATTTCCACACAATCTTTATTCGGATTAATTTTCTGATAGTGTATTTCCAAAACATCTTCTATCGTAATAGCCCTTTCTTCCGCCGGAATATACTGAGTCAGATATTTCAAAAGTTCTGTCTTTCCTGCTCCCGGTAAACCGCATATTGCCACACTGCAGTGAGCTTCCATGCAGCAAACCAAAAGCCCCAATACTTCTTCACTGCAAAAGCCATTTACTACCATCTCGCTTTTTTCAAGTCTCCTGACAGCCGGTATCTTTCGTAAAGAAATGGTTATACCCGAATGTGCCACACTCTGATGAACGACACTGATTCTCAATTCTTCTGTTTCAACCTCCATTACCGGATTCATTTTATTAAATGGCTGATTCGTCAGGTTCGCCAAAAGTGCAGCAAACCGTTCCACAAAATCACCTGTCAGTATTTCTGCCGCCATATAACGTCCCTTTTCCAGATCATCAATCCACAATTGTCTTCCATTCCAATTAATATCCGTAACCGTTTCCTCTATCACATAAGGATAGAGGAGTCCATAATCCTGCCGTTTCATTAGATAATCTTTTTGAAAATCATTCATTCTCCTACATCCTCCTCATATCTTCTACACTCTTTGAAAGCATTCAAAAAATCCCGATTTGTGCATTCAGCAAAAGGATCTTCTCTTGTATCCATAAAAGAACGAACCTTATTCATCTCCTCAGGCGTAAAATGCAATTAGTCTTCTGTTTTGTCTGCTTCCGCTGGTGTTACCCGGCGTATATATCCGGTTTGCATATACTCT
>CAZGDT010000101.1:0-6034 GCA_964524245.1 uncultured Eubacterium sp.
AGACGAACTGTGCATCCTCCGGGGCACTCTCTACCGGATAGACCTTGTAGGTCTGACCCTCATAGGTGACGGTGAAGTTTGTGATGGTATCGTAGTATTTGTCGATGTCCATATAGGTTATCTGAGAGTTATTACCCAGCACCAGACGGGATCCGTCGGTGATCTTCCACTTGTGGGTCTTCCCGTCGCTGCCGTCCAGGGTGGCCGTGATGGACCAGTTGAACACACCACTGCTCTCGTCAAATTCGCCCTTCTTGATGATGCCCGATTTATCCACCGTGATATATTCGATGGTGGAGCCTTCCACGGTGGTCTCATCGATAGTGAATTTGTTTCGGAAGCCGTGGTCACCCTCTCCCAGGGCATCCCGATCCACGGTGGAATAGTAGATGATGGTATACTTGCCCTCGTCGCTGAGGGTGAGTTCATCATCATGGCGCCGACAATGTGCAGTACTTGGCATGGTATAGGTCCAGCCGGACTCTGTCCAGGTAAGATCGGGGTCATTTCGGCTGACGATCCAGTTGTGGTTCGTTCCGTCGGGAGCCTCATAGTTAAAGTAGATGCCCATCTCCCTGTCCTTGTCGGTATAATGCAAAGTCTCACCTGTAATAATGGTATCGGTAATTCCTTTTCCTATTACACCGTTCAGATTTTTACCCCAGACTGTAACATTCCAACGAATCCGTTCAAATCCTTCCGCCAAGGAGACATAACTGTTGCTCCCCACATGATCAATGGGATTTCCGTTTTTGTCCACCACATTGCCGTCTGTATCCGTTTTTACGCCCTGGCCGTTTTTTCTGATTTTACGATCGTCGGTCTCGGTTGACGGCGGTTTGACGGTCACGGTAATGATCCCATCAAAATCCATCTCATTCTCGGTTTCTTCAAAGGTCAAACCCATAGTGGCGGAAATGGTAACATCAGTATAATTATCCGCATTTTCATTCATGACGAAGGTAATCAGCCCCTCATCGTCAATGGTCCATGTACCCAAATTTACCTTTTTGCCCTTATCATCGATAATAAAGTTCCCACTTCCGTCCACCACACTTAATCCTTCCGGCAAACGGTAAGTATATGTTCCCAGATGAATACCGTTTGGCAGATGAATGCCGACCGATAATTTATATTCCTGTCCTGCAGTCACAATATAGTTGCCGTTGTCATCCGTCGGCAAAGCGGTATCGTCCGTATTCAGCAACGTCAGAGTAAAAGTACCGCCGTTTATTTCCGCATAATCTCTAATATTTGTGATTTCGGTTTTCTCTCCGGTCAAGTCAAATGTGCTGATACCGTAATCACTCATGATTTTTTTCGAAGACGCAAAGATATAGACCGTCGGTCCGTCTGAAGTGTCCCCCGAAAAATCCGCGTCATCTCGAACACCGACCTCAGTATCTTCTGTATCCGTCTCTGAATCATTGCCGCTCGTCAAGCCCCATCCGGCGACAGCTGAATCTGTCATCAACATTTCCACTGTCGCAACGGCATTGCCCACATCGCCTTTTACAACATGAATTGTGTAACCGTAACTATCCGTCACAATGCCGACGGTATTATCTAAGAAAAAAACCAAATCACCGGGTTGCGGCGTATAGTCTTCAACCTCGGCATATTTATTTATTTTCTCCCATGCACTTGCCATGGCATTCGCACCGATGTTAAACGGTGTTTCGGAAGAATCAAAACCGGCATAGTTTAGGCAGAACGAAACAAACATAGCGGACCAATCGCTGTAGGGCGCACCATACCATGCCCCATAACGCGTATATCCGTGTTTGTTTCCGTCATCGTCAACACGGATATTCCGAACACTTTCCGTATATCCGATCTGTGACTTTGCTACGGAAACCAAATTTTTCGAGGGATTTTCGGCAGAATACCCTTCAAACATTTTCTGCCAATCCAACGGTGTTTCCACATCGGCGTTTTCATCGGAATAGCATCCAATACTGTGTGTATGTTCCTCTTTTTCGCATATATATACGGTTTCATAGCATCCGTCAGTGTGAGTATGTATCTCTTCACTTAAAGAACATACAAGACTTTTTTCAATACAAGTTTCATCATGAGTGTGCTCTTCGATTCCGCATGCCGCATCTCCCGCCATGGTAATACCGGTTTGCCGCAAAGTCCAAAAAACATCGGTTGTAACAATCAGAGAAAGAAGCAGAATAATTGTCGTCATACGCAAATGCCGAGACTTATTTGATTTAAGATTTTTTAAACTTTTGCTTAATGTGTCTTGCAAATTTCCCACTCCTTGCTACGGATTTTATGTTTTCTGCAGTTCAAGTTACAATACCCAATCGAGACAAAGGCCATACTCGAATGAATACTCTGCCGATAATATCTTCGACTCCAACCGCTCCAATGACAGAATTTCGACTGTCAACGGAATTGGATCTTTGATCACCCATAACAAAGTACCCATCACCGGGAACTTCATACGGGAACTCCAAATCACAATCTCCCAAACTTTTTTCCGTTACATACGGTTCTTTCAATAATTCTTCATTAATATATACATTGCCTTCGGCATCAATTACGACTGTATCGCCCGGCAGTGCAATAACTCTTTTTATAAGAATTTTCCCCTGATAATAGAACCCTATCAAATCTCCGCGTTCAAATTTGCTGTTTTTCAGCAGTACAACAATTTCATCATGTTTCAATGTAGGTGACATACTGTCACCGGAGATTTGCAATATGGGAAGAAATAATGTTGTAACCAAAACCGCAACAGCAGCCACAACAACCAAAACAGAGACAGTACCTCTGAGAGCACGCCTGTAATAAAAACCCTTTCGTATGCGCTTGCGCTCTGCCTCTACCTCCTGCATCGAAGGTATTTTGGTTACGGTGTATTTTTCTCTCATTGTATCGTCCCTCGCTCACTTACCGTCAGTCAAATCACCGGTAAGCTCTCGCAGAACATTTTGTACTTTCCAAAGCTCTGCGCGAGATGCCTTACACTGTTGCTCAATGCTATCTTTTTGGCGATTTGCTCTACGCAGAATCTCTTCGGCCTCTTTCTTTGCCTCGGAAATTATTTTACTACATTCGGCTTCTGCTCCGGCATGTCTGTTCCTTATTTCCGCAACATAAGTATCCGCTGCTGTTTGCGCAGAAGAAAAAATATCCGAAAGCAATAACGCGGCTTCTGCGATAGATCCGGCTTTTTCAATTTTCAGATTTTTATCCAGAAGTTGTTCCTGCAATGCTTGAACCTGAGCCTGAAGATTCTGCTCGCTTTTTTTGAGCTGATAGATAATTTCAATCAATTCCGAGCGTCTTAATTTTCTGATATTCTTCTCTGCCATACCCGTACCTCTTTTCACCAATTAGGAGTATGTACAACATGTATTCCGATTTATAAAACTCATTTTATTATCCATTCACTACGACCTTGTCTGATTTCAACGACATAATTCATATTATGTCGTAAGGTCGTGAGAGATACATAAAAACGCAATCTCTTTTTCAAGGAATTATATCACATACGGGCTTAAAAATCAAGATAAAAATAAAAAAATACGCTTCGAATCAAAAAAATTTTTAATCGGTTATATCATAGATAAAAAAACGGCATTGCAAATACACCCTCAGTCACTTTTTTTAAAAGAAGAGATGGGGGTGCCGGTGTTTTGCGCGTTAAATCGGAAGCTTTATTATATCGATGAAGCAGTTGAGTAAAGTGGCGGAACATAATATGAATTATGTCGTTTTTTTGTATTTACACCACCAGTCCGAGCCTCTCAATCTTCCTGCGATGTTCGGTGCCGGTGGTCATAATATATATACGGGTCGTATCAATACTGCTGTGACCGAGAATATCCGCCAGTTTTGCGATATCTTTTTCTATGCCGTAAAAAGTCCTCGCAAACAGCTTGCGCAGATTGTGAGGAAAAACTTTCGTAGGAGTCACACCTGCCGACCGGCAGAGCCCTTTCATTTGTGCCCATATCGTTTTTCTGTCCAGAGGTTTTCCGTTCCGTGCGATAAATATCACACCGGAGCGTATTTTTTGTTTTTCGGCATAACTTAAAAGAAGCTTACGTAATTTACCGGGTACCAAAATCATACGTGTTTTTGCCTTACAGTTTACGACGATTTCACCATGACCGACCGCTTCCACCGTAAAAAAGCGCAGCTCCGAAACCCTAATTCCGGTAGAGCAAATGGTTTGCATCACCAACCGAAGCTGTTCGTTTTTCTCTGCGGCTTTCAACAGCCGCTCATATTCTCTTTTACTCAATTCCTTTTCTTCAGTGCTGTAAACCTGCTTTTGAAGTTTCAGAGATTTTACCCTGCACTCCTGCCTTCCTATATAAAAAAGAAAGCAGTTAATACTTGCCAACATGGAATTAACGGAGCGAATAGCATAACAACGCTCCTGTAAGTATTTTTTATATTCCACAACCTCCTCCTTTGTAACATCCTTTTCTCCGATAAAAGCGAAAAAAGCACGGATGTCCCGGAGATACTTCTCCACGGTAGCCGTGCTTTTTTCTTCCCGTATCAGATATTGATGAAATGATTCGATTTGGTTTTCCGTCAGCTTAAGTTTGTTCATATTATTTTCCTCCTAAAATTACTTTTTATATTATGCCCCGATATTTAGCAATTATATTTTTCACTATTTTCATCCCGATGAAAATAGTTTTCGAAATTATAATTTTCGATTTTTTATATTTTATGTCATTTAATATTTTCTTCTGTTGTTTTATAATATTTTACAATATTTTTTTGAAAGTTTTCAATCTTTAATCCGATCACAGTCCAATACAGCAAAGCACAAAATACAATAAAAAGGCAATAAAAAGAACGGTCTCCGTAAACCGTTCTTTTTTATTTTGCATAAATCAAGTTTCGGCTGCAACATACTTTGAATGCCTCTCTCGCTTCACGGGAGTAGATCTCTCCTGCTCAAAAGTCACGCTGTCGAGCCGTTTATTCAATTGCAGCCTTGCACCTGTAAATCCAACGAGAAATTTTCATAATCAATAATCTCTATTTCATCATTTTTTACTTTACCGAACTTTAGTCGTTCCTCTTCTCTTTTCCTTTTTTAACAATTACAACGGTCGATGCAACGCTTGCTGCAAGTAAAGTAAAAATAACGTAAATAAATAAATTGTCTCCCGTTTGCTTGTTGCTATTGTTACTTGCGCTTTCATCTTCTTTCGTTTCGGCTTCGCTTTCCTTTTCGAAAACGGTTTCAGCCGTATCGGATATGTTCTCGCTCTCCGCCGGTATTACTATTATCGGATCATTAGGATCTTCTTCAAAATCCCCTTTGGAAGGAATACCGCCTTCTGTCTTTTTGTCAAATACTCCGGTTGCGCCGGCTTCGCTTACTTTCGTTGCCGAAAGAGTTACGGAGTTTGAACCTCCGCATGTGTCAAGTCCGCCACCTTTGCTTGATTCAACTTGCTGTATCGAGCAAACACCGCTACCCCAGGAAAGAAGTGCATTGTAATGTTCTGCTCCGCTTGAGCCGTCTGCATTAAGAACTACCGCTGACATACCGTATTCTCTGCCGATAGCACCTTGGGGACCTTGAGTAATATTACCGGCATCGTCTGTCTTCTCAAATAGAGCAAGCTTATAGTAGTTGTGAGGAATTGCTATGGGTACCATTTCTATATATGCCCACGGAATAGCGATTTCATATGTTGTAATGCCGTTTGCGGTATCTTCACTGTAAGAATATCCTGCGGGAGCTATACCTACTTTACAAATTCCGAGAGGGTTATTCGAAAACGATGTCATACCTTTGCCGTTATTGTAGTCAAATGCTTCGGAAAAACCGCCTTCCAGTTCACAATAACCGAACATAAGGTCACATACACTTTCCGAGCTCCAAGGCTTGTAGTCAACGGTATCGTATTTTTCAGTTGCGAAGTCCTCATAAATAACTCCGTCGGGATCGATTCTGCATTGGAATGCATCACCGTCCCATGTCGATTCACGTCCGTTCTTCAAAGAGTGACCGTCGGGATCGGAGGCTTTAACGCCGATGTAA
>CAZGDT010000102.1:0-2655 GCA_964524245.1 uncultured Eubacterium sp.
CATTTAATGCCTTGCTGAAAACATTGGAAGAACCGCCGTCCTATGTGATTTTTATTCTTGCAACAACGGAAGCGCATAAGATTCCTCTTACTATTTTGTCACGATGTCAGCGTTATGACTTCAAGAGAATTCAGGCAGATACCATCGTTACGAGACTTAAAGAGCTTCTGGAACGGGAAGGAATTGAGGCTGAAGAGCGCGCATTGGCTTATATTGCCAGACAGGCGGATGGTGCGCTGCGTGACGGATTGAGTTTGTTGGAACAGTGTATTTCCTTTTATTTCGGAGAGAAGCTTACCTACGAAAATGTATTGAAAGTGTTGGGAGCTGTTGACCAGAGTGTGTATCACGAGATGGTGGCGGCACTGTCATCGAATCGTGTAGAAGCAGTTATAGATGTAGTAGGCAGGATGGTGGAACAGGGGAAAGATCTGACACAATTTGTAAATGAATTTGTCTGGTATCTTCGTAATCTTCTTGTGGTAAAAACGGCAGATGATGTGGGGAGCCTGGTAGATATGTCGGAAGAGAACCTGCAGGAAATGCTTCGTTATGCGGAGCAAATTGAGATGGAAATCATCTTCCGCTATATTCGTATTTTGTCAGATGTTGCCGCTGATATGAAATATGGAAGTAATAAGCGCGTGCTGCTGGAAGTGGCATTGATTCGTCTATGTCGTCCGCAGATGGAGCAGGATTATGATTCGCTGATTCAGAGAATGCATAACATAGAACAGTTGAATGAAGATTTGCAGACTGCACTGTCGAGTGGAACGCTGACAATGGCGTCCGGGACTGTCAGTGAGGATTCTTTGCAGACGCCGTCCTCTAAAAAAGAGATTCGGCCGGAAGCTGTGCCGGATGATGTTCGTGACGTGGTTGCGAATTGGAAACAGATTCTGAGCCGTGTAAGTCAGGTGTGTCGAAGCATGCTGCTGGATGTGAGATTGTCAGTGTCGGAAGCAGGAAAACTGGTATTGGCATTTTCGCAGGAGACGCCAACGGAATATTTTAAAAAAGAAGAAAATCAGCAGGAATTGACGGAGGCAGCAGGACAACTGACGGGAAAGGAGATTCATTTGGACATCCGTTATGTGGAAAACCGACGGGAGATGAATGACTTGCCGGAGCTTCGGAATATAATAAAAAATGTAGAAATTGAGATGTTGGATTGACTCTGACAGGAAAGGATGGAAAAATGGCTAGAAGAGGTGGATTTCAGGGCGGCATGCCCGGAAACATGAACAATTTGATGAAGCAGGCACAGAGAATGCAGCGTCAAATGGAAGAAACACAGAAAGAAATGGAAGATAAAGAATACGAGGCGACTGCCGGCGGCGGTGCCGTTACGGTAAAAGTTTCAGGGAAAAAGGAGATATTGTCCGTGAAACTCAGTGAGGAGGTTGTAGATCCGGACGATATCGAAATGCTGGAAGATTTAATTGTTGCGGCAACGAACGAAGCGCTTCGACTGTTAGAAGAAGATAATGCAAAATCAATGGAAGCATTGACCGGCGGATTGAATTTGGGCGGAGGATTTCCTTTTTGATGAAATACTATAGTGAATCGATTACCAATCTGATTGAGGAATTGGCGAGCTTGCCCAATATAGGACCAAAGTCGGCACAGCGTCTGGCACTGCATATATTGAATCTTCCGGAGGCAAGAGTAAAGCATCTGGCAGATACGATCCTTACGGCGAGGGAAAAAATATGTTTTTGCAAAGAATGTTTTAATCTTTCTGATCAGGAACTTTGTCAGGTGTGTGCTGATGAGAAGAGAGATCATTCCATCATTATGGTGGTGGAAGAACCCGGTGATTTGGCGGCATATGAGAAAACAGGTCAGTATAAGGGAGTATATCATGTACTTCACGGTGCGGTGAATCCTATGGTAGGTGTGCAGCCGGAGAATCTCAAATTGAAGGAGCTTCTGCGGCGCCTTCAGAAAGAAGAAGTAAAAGAAGTGATTGTTGCTACGAATTCCACTGTAGAGGGAGAGGCAACGGCACTGTGGATTAGCAAATATGTTAAGCAGGCCGGCATCAGGGTGACACGTATTGCCAGTGGGGTGCCGGTGGGCGGAGCTTTGGAATTTATCGATGAAATGACGTTATTCCGCGCGCTTGAGGGCAGGACGGAGCTTTGAACGAAGCAGGCAGCGGGAGAGACCGGCAGAGATAAAGTCGGCAAGCTGCATTACCAGATGCAGATGTGTTGTCTGCAGCAGCATCTGACTGCCAAACCCGGACAGATTGACGATGCCGGTAATAAAAATATCACCGATTTCCGGCAGTTTTTTGTCTACGCCGACACCGGGGCAAAGGGAACCCTCGCCCAATGTAATATATCCAACATGTTCCACGATGCCTAAAGAGGCATCTATGGCGATGACGAGTGCATCCGGGTAATAGTTTTGAATGGATTGAATCGTGGCTTCCAGATTTTTGGCATGAATGGGATGCTCCAGTGTGCCGTAGATATGGAAGCTTTTTTTTTGCTTTCCGTTACAGAATCGTTTCAGATTATGTCCGATAAGAGGCCCCAGACAGTCTCCGGTTGCCCGGTCGGAACCGATGCACACGAGAGCGATTTCTTTGGTTGTATAGTCGTTTTGTTCCAACAGTTTTTGGAGCGAGGAAGTACAATCGAAAAG
>CAZGDT010000102.1:2665-5816 GCA_964524245.1 uncultured Eubacterium sp.
AAGTGCCTGTGCATCACCCGGATTGAAATATTCTATCATAATTATAATCAGCCTTTCTATTGGTTCAATGCTTATAAAAAGAGTATTTGCACATTTTCAAAAAACATTCTCCAAATAAAAAGTATAAATTTTGTTTTACATCCTTCAATCGACAAAATCTGCGTTTGCCATGTGCTAAGATAGTGCGTGAAAAACGATGAATTCGAAAAGGGAGGACAAGTTATGCAATGGACAAAACCAAAAAGTGTTCGTCAGGTTGGTGACATTCCGGGGAAAGGCCGCATTTATATGGAAGATTACGTGATTCGATTTGCGAGAAAAATTGCACATCAGGGACATGGAATGGAAAAAGCCGCAGTGTTGCTGGGAAACCGTTTTTTAAGTGACGGCGATAAAATTTATCAGATATCTGCAATGGTGGAAATACCGAATTTTGCGGGAAGGAGCGGCCCGGAATTAACAGGAAACATTTGGGATAAGATTTATCAGGAAATGAAAGAAAATTTTACGGATTTGGAAATTATCGGATGGTTTTACAGCTGCCGGGGATTTTCTGTTCATCAGGCGGGGCGGTTGTTGGAAATACATAAAGCGAATTTTCAGCATCGGGATAAAATTCTTTTTATTTATGAAGAATGCGAAAAGGAGGAAAACTTTTTCCTGTATCGGAACGGACAATTTGAAAAACAGAAAGGATATTACATATATTATGAAAAAAATCCGGAGATGCTCCGTTACATGGAAAGAGAGAATAACCGTCATATTCATCTTGTGGAGCAGGAAGATGACAGGGTAGTCAGAAATATTAGGGGAATCATGGAGGAAAAAGAAAAAAAGCGGGAATATAAAAAAAAGAAAGAACATCACATAGGATATGGGATAGCAGCAATGGCGGCTCTGATTGTTGTTCTTGTGGGAGTTGTGACAATACAGAATCAGTCAGCACTGAAACAGGTAAAAGAAAAACTGGAGGTGCTACAGACAATAAATCAAAGTGTGAACTCCGGGAAGAGTGATGAGACAAAGGTGGAAGTTAAAGAAGCGGGGGTGACTCCGCTGCAGGCAACGCCGTCTCCGACACCGGCAGCCTCTGCCCCAGGTTCTTCGCAAAGTATGCAGCCATCCGGCACAGTACCGCCATCGCTGTCCGGGACAACATCACCGGAAAGTTGACATTGCGGATGTGGCGGACCCTATGCTATAATAATCATATTATATGCAAAAGAAGGGTACAGAATGAATTTATTTGAGAAGAACAGGCAAAGGTGGATTGTTTCCGGAGTTCTTGCGGGTCTGGTTTTGCTGGGAGCAGGCTTGGGACTATTTTCGTATTATTTCGAAAACCGCTGCTATAAACAGTATCAGATTCAGGGGAAAGTGGAACGGAGCGACAGTAATAATGTACAGTACATGTATCATGAGGGTAATATTCTGAAGTATAGCCGCAGTGGGATCAGTGAAATTGATAATGAGGGAAAGAGTCTGTGGAATGGCGGCTATGAAATGAAGCAGCCGCAGGTGGATGTTTGTGGAGAGTATATTGTTGTGGCGGATATCGGCGGCAAACAGTTTTATGTATACAATGGTGAGAATGATGGGACGGTTATTGAAACAAGTCTGCCGATTGTCCGTGCAAAGGTGGCAGGACAGGGAGTAACCGCCGTGTTATTGCAGGATAAGGATTCCAATGTATTGAATCTTTATAATCCAAACAGTAACGCAGAGAGCCTTTTGGTTGAAATACCTACGAATGTTGCAGAAGAGGGATATCCTCTGGATTTTGATATTTCCTCGGATGGAAAGAGTGTGGTAACGTCTTATCTTGCTGCAAAAGGCAGCAGCATTGAAACAAAAATAAATTTTTATAATTTTACGGAAGTGGGAAAAGACAGCAATACGTTAGTGGGCGGGCAATCGTTTGGCGATAAAATGATTGCCGGAGTGGAATTTGTTGAAGATGATAAAGTGGCAGTCTTTCATGAAAAAGGAGTCTCCGTTTTTGAACATATGAAGCAGCCGGAAAAAACAATGGAAAAAGATTTTTCGGAAGATATAAAAAGTTTCGCTTTTGGGAACGGATATATGGCTGTTGTTCTTGAAAAAGACGGAAAGATAGAAAATCAGAAGCTTATTCTTTTTGATGAAAAAGGAAAAGAAAAACTAAACAAAAAAATTTCTTATGAATATGCTGATGTGGAAATATACGGAGAAGAAATTGTTTTTACCGGGAACCGTTCCTGCAATATACTGCGTTTTAACGGACATGACAAATTTGCATACAGGTTTGAAGAGGAAATTGATGCGGTTTATCCGACATCTAATGGGAGAATTTATACTTTAATTGACATGTCTACCATACAGAAAATAAAATTGAAAACAAAGTGAGGAAGCGTGAGATGAGTGCGAAGTTATTGGAAATAATAGCGGCGGCAATGCTCCTTATATGTATTCTTGACGGAATACATAAAGGACTGGTAATGAAAGTGTTTTCTCTTGTCCGGGCTGTAGTTGTGCTGGCGCTGACTGTGGTGCTGGTACCGATACTGTTGCCGTTTATAGCAGAAAAAAGCGGAGAGGCAGGGAGTGGGATTGCTTATCTTGCGGCTATGGCGGTATCGCTGCTTGTTGTTTGGTTTGTGTCGCGTGTGCTAAAGCTGATTGACCGGATTCCGGTAGTGAGAACGGTCAATCGTCTGGGGGGCGCCGTCCTGGGCGGATGTTTCGGTATTCTGTTAATTTGGGTAGCGTTGACGGTGATTGGTGCTTTTCAGGATGTAACATGGTGCAGGGATATATCCGCATGTGCGAAAGAAAGTGAAGCACTTTGTGTGGTACAGCGTTTTGACCCGATGGCATATGTGTTGAAGAATTTTGATTTTCCGGTATTGTATTGATGAAAAATTAGTTGACAAAGAAAAGTCTGCACGATATAATAGTTTAGCATGTGTGTCGTGTGGATTTTTTTGCTCTTTAACATGAAATTCAGACACAGCATGAAAATCAGATTACAGGAGGTGAAAATTAATGCCAACTTTTAACCAGTTAGTAAAGCAGGGTAGAAAATCGGTTGCGAAGAAGTCTAATTCTCCGGCACTGCAGTCATCCTACAATTCTTTGAAGAAGAAATCGGTTAATACGAGTTCTCCGCAGA
>CAZGDT010000103.1:0-5804 GCA_964524245.1 uncultured Eubacterium sp.
TCGGTTCCGGTGTCGGTGTCGCAGAAACTGTCGCATCCGGCACTACAGAAGCCCGGGCCTCCGGTGTATTCGTCGGAGCTGCTGACAGGGAAGGAATTGTCGTCTGTTTTGGTGAAGTCGCTTTTTTATTTTTCACAGTGACTTTACAAAACAGCTTTTGTTTTTTTCCATTCTTTTTCAAAATACAGGTAATTGTCGTTTTTCCTGCTTTTTTTCCGGTAATCTTAACTGCATATTTCCCGCTTTTCTTAACGGATGCAATCTTCTTATTCTTCGTCTTCCAGGAAACTTTATATTTCTTTGCTTTTTTGACGGAAAGTTTCTTTTTCTTTCCTTTCGTAACCGTCAGCTTCTTTGCCGACAATTTCACTTTTGCCGCCGCACAGGTTTCCTCGGAACGGCTCACGGGTATCATGCTGACGATCATGGCAGCGACAAGCACCCGCGCAAGATGGGATTTCATCTGTTTCATGGCAATTCCTCCTAATATAATAATGGTGTTCCCATTAAATAAAATGGGTGTCGTTTCTCTATAATGTCATAATATAATACATATAATCATTTTGTCAATATAAATATTATATTATATGTTATAAATCATTAAAAAAAGTGCTTGCTTTTTCTTTCAACCTATAGTATCATATCAGATGTTGATGGTCCGTTGGTCAAGCGGCTAAGACGCTGCCCTCTCACGGCAGAAACAGGGGTTCGATTCCCCTACGGACTATTCTCATGCAGACTCCTCACGGAGTCTTTTTTTGTATAAACATGAACTGCCGAACAACACAAAAGAGAACCATCGCAAATTCCGGTGGTTCTCTTTCTTTTATATCTATATCGGTTACTCTGTCTCTTCTTCCTCTGACGAATCATCTTTTTCTGCCAAAAGCACAATAGCAGTTACTACAATGTGCGAGCCGTCAGGTATCGCACCCAGCTGAAGGTTGAATCCCGCCAGCTCTGATACTTTGGATGCGTCCTCACCGACAAAAGAAATTGTCTTCGTCCCCTGCACACGCTCTTCATCCGTATTCATCCATGCCGGGAAACTGCCATTATCATATCCGTTCAACAGTGATTCCTTCACAAGTGCCACTTTTCCATACGTTGCGTCCGGATTTGTTTCCACAACATTGGAATCCGAATCAACAACTTTATAACTTACCTGCACTCCGGCATAATCCAGCAAGTCAATCTTATTATTTGTCAGATAAGAAGAAAAGTTTACATAGTTCATGGTTGAATTCTGCTTAAAGGCTATTTCCGTTTCCGACAGAGAAGCCTTCGCTCCTCCGCCCGCCGCCGAAATTCCCGAATCATTCAACGGAATCACCAAATCTTCTGTCGCTTTACTGTTATTTTCCGTGACTTTCAATGTAACAGACCCGCTCACACCACTGCCATCCGTCGCCGTCGCCGTGATTACAACCTCACCGGTTCCTTCTGCCGCTGCCCGGACAGCTCCGAGTGCATTGACGGTTGCCAGTTCCGTATTGCTGGAACTCCATTTCACGGTCTGCCTCGTTGCCCAGCTCGGCGTAACCGCTGCCGTACACTGGATTGCTTTGCCATTTTCAACCTCTTCCGCAGAAGCCGTCACCTGAATCCGTGTCACCGGATCTGTAATTTTAGATCCGACTAAATCAATGGAATGAACCGTAACTTTCTGATTCTTTGCCATCGGTGACAGAGCAAGCACCGTAACATTCTCCGTGTCACACCCTTTATCCAAAAGTCTGGATATCGGAACATACAAGGTACGTGTCTCATATGCTGTGTCAATTGAATCACCCTCAACGGAATCATCTTCATAATACCATCTTCCCGAACAATCCATACACTTCCATTCGCCCTCATAACTTACCGCATCTGCCGTCGCCGGGAACCCTCCCGACTCAAGCTGTTTATTTCCGCAATAAACCCGCAGCATAAGGGAATTTTCTGAAGTCACGCGGATACGGATATAATCATAGTCGGATATATCTTTTGTTCCATTCTGATAACCATAATATCCTTCCCCGCGCTGCGGCAGTGCTACCACATCTTCTTCGTCCGTACACGGATTCATATAATAGCTGACACCGGAATTAAAATCACTGTTCGAGGTAAATGTTACCGAGCCGTCTTCTTTGTACGAAATATTCGTATGCAGTCCCCCTGTATCCGGTCTCTTTGCGTCGCAGGTAAATGTCGTCTCATTTAACTCTGTCAGTGACAGGGAATATGTCTTTTGCGGGTCAATCGTATTCCCATCAACAATCTCCGGTGTCGGTGTCGGAACCGGCGTTGCCGTCGGAGTTGCCGTCGGCGTCGGCGTTGGTGTCGCTGTCGGAGTTGCTGTCGGCGTCGGACTCGGCGTCGGGGTTGGCGTTGGTGTCGGCGTCGGGGTCGGGGTTGGCGTTGGCGTCGGTACCGGTGTCGGCGTCGGGGTCGGACTCGCCGTCGGTGTCGGTGATGGTGACGGTGTTACCAAAACACCATCCCAATCATAATTTTTCGTAACCGGCGCCTCCTTGACCTCAAACCTGAAAAACTCTGTTTTGCACCCATTTATATCATTACACAACAGATACCGCCCCGGCGGAAGCATAAACTCATACGTACCATCAAGAGAAGTTCTCCATCTATATCCGTATAATTTTCCATTCTCTGAATAAACAGCAACACGGCAATTCGTAAGATCCGGTATCCCTATCGTACCACTCACCTTATATACTGTCGGAACGGTAACCGTTTTTTCTTTTTCATCTGCCTTGGTTGTAAAAGTTCCAAGCGGTTCTTGTTCTTCTTCAGCCGATAAATATGTATAACTGTACATGTATGTGGAATTCAAATCCAAATAAATCACCCTATTAGCAGTTACACTGCCGACATGTTCACATTCATTATCATGAACATAAAGCCATTCGTCAGCGTTCAGATTTTCAAATTTTACTTTGCACAGTTTTACTGCAAAATCAATCCGGGTATCTTCCGTAACATTTTCAAAAGTTTTCTCGACCTTTACAGCAAGATCATTATGGTGAAGTGAAAGCGTTCCTGATTGGTTCCTTCGTACATAAAATGCATAAGAACCATCCTCTTCCGAATAAGAAGAGTTGCTATAATCTTGTGACTTCACCGATGTGTTGTTGAAAGGCTCTCCCCAGTTTGTCACCGTTCCATATAATTTCACCAGTCCGCTTACCGTTATATCTTTCTTAACCTCTGTATCCATATCGGACACCGTCAATGTTCCGACATTTATCTTTGTATTAGAATGATAAAGAGTATATGAACCGGACGGCAAATTTACGGAATAGGTGCCATCAAAGTTTGATGCGTAAAACCGGTATGTAACAGGCTTACCATCTTCTCCCGTTTCCGCACTCTCTGCGTAAAACCACTCATCTTTCATGAGTTCTCCATCAGTTCTCTCTACCTTCCCGGTTACGGTTATAACACTTACCGTCAGATTTTTTACTTCATCCTCGGTTGACGTTACAAATTCTATTTTTTTGTTATTAACTTCAATTGCATATACCGTATTCGGTTTCAAATACAATTCATAATAACCATTTTCATCAGCACTCATATAATCGTCATTTACTCTCACTCCGGAAGCACTAAGGTCATAGTACGCGTATTGATACGGCGTTTCCGCATCCCTATATATAATTCCGCTAATTTTTACCAGATTGGAACTAAGATCCTGAACGATGCTCTTATCTTCCACAACAATCTTCTCATTCAGGTTAGCAGAATCCCCCGGCATATCTCTATAGCTCACCTCATAGGTTCCCGGCATAAGATAGATTTCATATTCACCTGTACTGCTTCCCGTCTCAAAGACTTCCCACACCCCGGTACCTGAAACAGTAAATTCTACTCCTTTTTCCGACTTCTGCTTGCGCTTTATCGTTCCCTTCACCTGGTAATACCCGGTCTTCCAGTCTTTCTGTGTTATACATCCTTTTTTAACCGTCACTTCTCCAAGAGATTTTGAACTTAATTTTCTACTCTCTTTAACCACGTAAGTTCCTTCCGGCATGGAAACGGAATAATATCCGTCATTTTCCGTCGTGAAATATTCATAATCCTCCGAATCCGCTTTTGAAACAAGACACATTTGTTTCTTTTTCAGTGGCAGCGCATCTGCTGTCGTGATTTTACCGCATACCCTTCCATTTTTTATCTTATGTGAATTAAGAGCTTCATGGATGACTACCGTTGTTGCATATGCCTTACCGTTTTCTCTTGCCGTAAGCGTAAAAGAATAATATCCGGGGTCTTCTGACGAGCTGTAGTATGGTTCATCATGCCATATGATTTCGGAAATGGAATAATCTTTCGTTTCCTTTCCAAACAGACTGACAACCCAGGTACATTTCGTCAAATCCGGCAGCGCTTCCTTAAGACTTGCTTTTCCCGAATTCGACAGGTCCACGGATAGCCAGGTTCCCCAACCATCTATTTCGTACAAAAGGGAAGAATCCGGAAATGTTACCTGACGAATCTTCAAATCCGGGGCCTCATCTTTATCGATATTGGCATCGGAACCCGGCTTTGGTGTGTTTTGTACAGGCGTCGCCACCGGCCGTCCGGCCGTAACCGTATTGGATGCCCCCTGTGAGTTTTGAGCCGGTGCTTTGGTTGTCACGGCCTTTTTCTTTGCTTTCACCGTCACTTTACATTTCAAAGTGGTCTTTTTCTTTTTATAGGTAACGGTCGCCGTAATCTTCGCCGTTCCTTTTTTCTTCGCTTTTACTTTTCCTTTTGACGATACGGAAGCGACTTTCTTCTTGGAAGATTTCCACTTCACTTTTCCTTTTTTGTTTTTTACCGTCAGTTTTTTTGACTGTCCGACAGTCAGTGTCAGTTTGCTCTTGGACAGTTTCATCTTTTTTGCCGCTTCAGCGCCTGCCCCCTGCAGGCAGGAGAAAATCATAGCTGCAATAAGCGTTAAAACTATCCCTTTTCTCGCCTTTCTCATCATGCGAACCTTCCTTTCCTGATTTTTTTCCATTCTACCACGAGACGTGTCGTAAAAGTTTTCCGTTTTTTTCTATTTTTGTTCTGCCATCCTTTCCATAAAATCCAAAAGCGACATCTGGTCGCTGAGAGGCAGGTCTCCGAGCAGTCCGAGTTCCCTCATCTTTTCAACAATCGTTCCGCTTACCCTGCTGCGGTTTTTGAAGTTTTCACAGGAAGAAAACGGACCTTCTTTAGCCGCTTCCACAACACCTTCCGCTGCCTTGTCCCCCATACCGTCTATCGTATTAAGCGACGGCATGAGCTTTCCGTCAATAATCTGAAAATGCTTTGCCTGCGCACGGAAGATATCGATTGGCATAAATTCATAACCTCTGGCGTACATTTCCTGAACGATTTTCATATCTCCGTATGCTGCTTCTTCTTTTTGGGAAAGTTCCTTCGCCGCCAGTCTTTTTTTGTATTCACGCATCACGTTTTCCAATTTTTCACGCCCCTGACACATCAATTCGTAATCAAAGGCCTTGGCGCGTATACTGAAAAAGGCAGCATAATAGGCAAGCGGATAATAGACTTTAAAGTAAGCGATTCGGAATGCCATCATGACATATGCCACTGCATGCGCCTTTGGAAACATATATTTTATCTTTCCGCAGGATTCTATGTACCAGTCCGGCACCCCGGCTTCCTTCATGACTTCCTTCCATTCATCCCATTGTTTCACTTTGCCCTTCGCCACCAGTCCTTTACGAACTTTTTCCATTATGTTGAAAGCGGTGCCGTCTTCCACGCCCGTATGAATCAGATAAGTCATGATGTCATCACGGGTACAG
>CAZGDT010000104.1:0-5793 GCA_964524245.1 uncultured Eubacterium sp.
GCACCTGCCAGAGTATAACGTGTTTTCGTTACTTTTGCCGTCATAAAATAAACACTCATAGTATAAAAGATTGTTTCCGAACAACTCATAAGCACAGAGGCTAATATTCCCAAATACGAATCTGTGCCATGGGTTTTATAAATATCTAACAAAAGTCCGGTTGCGGCCGAAGATGAAAACATTTTTACAATAAACAAGGGTAACAACTCCGCCGGAAAATGAAGGAACCGCACTGCCGGTGAGAGCAGGCCGGCAAGCCACTCCATAAATCCGGATTCGCGTAAAATACCCACACCTATCATTAATCCGATTAGCGTTGGCAGGATTTTGTAAACGGTAAGAAAACCATCTTTTGCTCCTTCAATAAATTCATCAAAAATATCTACTTTTTTTCGCATTCCATACCCAATCAGACATAAAATAACAAGAGGAATCATGCAATCTGAAATATAATACAGGAATTTCATTCCAATCCCTCCCTTTTCCGGCTGCATTTTCTGGCAATAACGGAAAAAATCACACCGGCTGATGTAGAAATCAAAGTTGCAATCAGTCCCATTCCCAATATGGATGTGGGAGAAACGGAACCATACTGACTCCGGTATGCAATAATATTAACCGGTATCAGCTGCAGTGAAGATATATTAATGATAAGAAAGGTACACATATCCGTACTTGCTCTGTGACTTCCTTTATTTAATTTTTTCAGCTCCTGCATTGCCTTTAATCCTACCGGTGTTGCCGCCCAGCCTAAACCCAGTACATTACTGATAATATTTGCCGCCATGTATTCGTTTGCCGCATGCTCTTTTGGCACACCGGGAAATAAAAAAGCAAGAACCGGCCGAAGTGCTTTTGTCAGCGCATCAATGATTCCTGCTTTCTTTGCTATATTCATAAGTCCTGTCCACATGGACATAACACCCAGCATCGTAATACACAGCGTCACCGCCTCTTTCGACGAATCAATCGCTGCTGTCCCCACGGCACCAATCTTTCCTGTTGCCGCTGCAAAAATAATGCCAAGGAGAATCATAAACCCCCATAATTTGTTCAGCATAATAATTCCTTTTTTCTTTTATTCTATGCGAATCAATGAAAAAAAATGAAATTACCCCTTCTAAAAATCAGAATTGACAAGAGGCGTTCCAATCATCACCCTGGTTTTATCTTCATTTTCGTCGTATGAAAGAACTACCGTCAGATTAATATCTTTTCCATTTACTTTTTTTGCTGTTGACAGACCACGGGTATATCCATAAGCAACGTAATAACTGCTTTCTTCCATACCTTTGCTGTCAAGCAAAGCAGCTCCCCCAAACTCACGGAAAATATTCCGTGCCACTTTCTGCTGTTCTTCCGTCGAAAGTCCTCCCTGAATACTCCCTTCAAAAATCACATTATCCTCTTTGATATTTCTGGAATCCGCGGCTGCCTCTGAATCTTTCAAAACCGTAATCTGATTTCTGGCAAATGCCTGACGAAATGCCGTCTTTGACACATACAAACCGGTAACCGCTGTCTGCGTCAGAACAACAATCCATAAAACCACTGCCGTCCATACGATTATCCTGAATTTTATTTTTAACAAAATGGTCAATCCTTTCCAAAGCCGTCATTTTATGGCTTTCTCATAGGATTGACCAAATATTTTTTCTTATTCATACTCCTTGAAAATTACGCTGGAATTCTGTCCTCCAAATCCAAAGGAATTGCTCATGGCAACTTTTACTTTTTTTTCAATTGCATTTCCCGGAACATAATTAAGCGGAGCACATTTTTCATCGGGCTCTGAAAGATTCAGTGTCGGCGGAATAACACCTGTCCGAATACACTGAATACACGCAATCGCTTCCGTAATTCCTCCTGCTCCCATCATATGTCCGGTAGCACCCTTGGTGGAAGTCACCGCCATATCCCCGGCATGTTCTCCAAAAACTTCTGCAATCGCCTGTGTTTCAATCGGATCGCCAACACCGGTAGAAGTCCCATGTGTGTTAATGTAGTCCACATCCGTGACTGACAGACCGGCATGTTCAATCGCTTTTTCCATACAGAACTTCGCCCCAATCCCCTCCGGATGCGGACTCGTAACATGATAACCGTCCGTACAATTGGAAAATCCTGCCAGTTCTGCCAAAATAACAGCTCCACGCTTCTTCGCATTTTCTTCCGTCTCAATTACAAGCGCTCCCCCGCCTTCCCCTATGACAAATCCGTCCCGCTTCCTGTCAAACGGACAGCTTGCTTCATGAGGATTATCGTTGTTTGTCGACAGAGCATGTGCTGAAGCAAGTCCGCGGATAAAAAGCGGAGACAATGCTGACTCCGTCCCCATAACCAAAACGGCATCCGCCTGATCCGCCATAAGAAGCATACAGGCTGTGCTGATCGCGTCACCTCCGGAAGAACATGCCGTACTTACCGTCAGGCTCGGTCCACGATATCCCTTGGCAATTGCCACCTGTGCGGCCGCTTCGTTTCCTATTATTTTCGGCACAAAACGCGGACTGACTTTTTTGTGTTCGCCTTTGCTGATTCCGTCCTGTGTTTCTGCAATGGGTGCAATCCCGCCTAATGCCGTACCGACTACAATTCCCATACGCTCCGGCTCTGCTGCCGGTTCTCCTGCCTGAGCAACAGCCTCCATTGCTGCCGCAAAGCCATACTGCATATAGACATCCATCTCTCTGGTAAGTTTTTTCGACATAAATTTTTCTGCGTCAAAATCTTTCACTTCCGCTGCAATTTTCACCGGAAGCTCATCCGTATTAAAGCGGGTAATTCGTTCCACTCCGCACTTACCTGCAACAAGATTATTCCAATAATTCTCAACACCGGTTCCCAATGGAGTTACTGCCCCCATTCCGGTAATCACAAGACGGTTATTCTTCGCTTTCATTTTCATTCCAGTCATTTTCCTTGATTTCCTTTCTTCGAATCTTGCCGCTTATTGTTTTCGGCAATTCTTTCGTAAAGTCAAGTATCTTCGGCCACTTATAGGAAGCTATATTCTTTTTCAGCGATTTCATTATTTCACTGCGCAGTTTATCATTTCCCTCCTGATTATCCGCCAACACAATGCTTGCCTTAATCGCCTGCCCACGGATGGGATCCGGCACGGAAGTTACCGCACATTCCAAAACATAAGGAAGCTTCATGATTTCATTTTCTATTTCAAAGGGTCCAATGCGGTATCCGCTGGACTTAATAACATCATCCGTGCGCCCTACATACCATAAATACCCTTCTTCATCATAATACGCTGTATCTCCTGTATGATAATAACCGTCATACCACGCACTTTGCGTCTTTTCTTCATCGCCGTAATATTCCATAAACAGGCCATCCGGCGTTTCTTCCTCCGTACAAATTACGATTTCACCCTCCTCCTTGGGGCCGGCAAGTGTTCCATCCGGAAGCATAACCTGCACATCATATTGCGGCGTCGGAATTCCCATTGAACCCGGTTTTGGTGTTGTCCCTTTCAGGTTGGCTATCGTAAGTGTCGTCTCTGTCTGTCCAAAGCCTTCCATCAGCGTAAGTCCCGTCTTTGCCCTGAACTTTTCAAATATCTCGGGGTTAAGCGCTTCTCCCGCCGTAACCACATTCTGAAGTGACGACAAATCATACTGATCAAGCTTCATATGCACCATAACACGATATACGGTCGGCGGTGCACAAAAAGTCGTAATCTTATATTTCTCTATCATGCGTAGTATTTCTTTTGCATCAAAATTGTCAAAATCATAAGTGAAAATACACGCTTCGCAAAGCCACTGACCATATATTTTCCCCCACAAAGCTTTCCCCCATCCCGTATCGGATATAGAAAAATGTATCCCATCAGGGTCTACCTGCTGCCAGTATTTAGCCGTCACATAATGCCCGAGCGGATACTTGAAGTTATGCGTCGTAATTTTCGGATACGAAGTTGTACCCGACGTAAAAAACATAATTGACGGATCATCACCATGAATCGCATTTTCTCCGCGCGGACGGCGAAAATGGCTGGAAAAATATTTGACCTCTTTATTAAAACTCCGCCAACCCTTACGGCTGGCACCCACCATAATCTTCACTTTTAAATCTCTGTAACTGCGGCATGCCTTATCCACTTCATGAGAAACGGAACCATCAGCGGTACACAAAATAGCATCCACATTTCCCGCTTTAAAACGGTATTCAAAATCTGACTTCAAAAGCAGATTCGTAGCCGGAATTGCCACCGCACCAATCTTGTGCAATGCCAGAATGGCAAACCAGAACTGATAGTGACGTTTCAATACAAGCATAACCCTGTCACCTTTTTTTATCCCGAGAAACTGCAGATAGTTCGCCACTTTGGAAGAATACCTCGACATATCATAAAACGAAAAAGAACGCTCTTTCCCATCTCTGGATATATGAAGCATCGCTGTTTTATCCGGGTTTTTCTTTGCCATCTTATCTACTACATCATAAGCAAAATTAAAATTCTCATCATTTACAAATCTGATGTGCTGCAATACGCCTTTCTCATCTTCTTCTGTCTGAATATAAGGTGCAGCAATATCCGTCCTGCTCAAACCCATTTTGTTCCTCCTACAAATATATCATGCACAAAAAATTACTGTTTAATTGGTTTCTTTCGTCAGATGTAGTTTTCAAAACCACATTACATTGTAAACATTACATTATATCTGTTTCTTTGTCAAGAAAAACACCCCACAGCCGCAATTTTTAATACAAATTTCAGACTTATGGAAGAATCCGTTTGAATTTCACCATGCAATATGATAAAATTGGTGTGGTTGTTTCAGGCTTGAGAGTTTCTGAAGCCCGAACAAAATGAAACGATATGTGATACAGATGAATGGAGGATTTTTGTTATGTTCAAAATTGTCGAGAAAAAGTCCCTGAATCCTACTGTCAGCAAAATAACGGTAGAAGCTCCCCTGATTGCAAAAAAGGCTGAGCCGGGACAGTTTATTATCTTCCGTGCCAAGGAAGACAGCGAGAGAATTCCTTTGACGATTGCCGACTTTGACCGGGAAGCCGGAACGGTGACAATCATTTATCAGATTGTCGGTGCCGGCACAATGGAATTGGACACTCTGAATGAAGGAGATTGCATTCATGATTTTGTTGGCCCTCTCGGTGTACCGACTCATACGGAAGGCCTGAAAAAAGTTGCCGTCGTTGGCGGCGGTGTCGGATGTGCCATCGCTTACCCTATTACAAAGAAGCTTCACGAAATGGGTGCCGAGGTACATGCAATCGTTGGATTCCGTAATCAGGATCTTGTCATCCTGGAAGATGAATTCAAGGCAGCAAGTGACAAACTGGTTATGATGACCGATGATGGAAGCTACGGTGAAAAAGGTTTGGTAACGGATGCTTTGGAAAAACTCATCAACGAAGGAAATGAATATGATGAAGTTATTGCCATTGGTCCCCTGATTATGATGAAATTTGTCTGCCTGACAACAAAAAAATATGATATCAAAACAGTTGTCAGTATGAATCCGATTATGATCGATGGAACCGGGATGTGTGGCGGCTGCCGTTTGACGGTAGGCGGCGAAACAAAATTTGCCTGTGTAGACGGTCCGGACTTCGACGGACATCTTGTTGATTTTGACGAGGCAATGCATCGGGGAACAATGTATAAAGAATTCGAAACTCATGCCCGCGAAGAATATTGTAATCTACTGAAGAAGGGAGAGAACTAATCATGGCAGAAAAAAATATGGATATGAAAAAATGTCCCATGCCGGTACAGGACCCGGATGTTCGTAATAAAAACTTTGA
>CAZGDT010000105.1:0-5744 GCA_964524245.1 uncultured Eubacterium sp.
CTACGATAAATCCATGTTTCAAAAGTATCATGAGATAACGGAAAAAGTTCAGGAAAAGACGCATCAGCACCAGACAAAAGTCAGGGAACTTGAGAAATTAAAAAAGGAGACAGAACAGGAAAAAAAGGCGGTGAAGCAGCTAAAACGGAATAAGAAAGAGGAACTTGAGAAATATAACCGTAAGATGGAAAAATCACAGGACAGGATGGATGAATATGTCAGGAAGGCACTTGCTGCAGAATCTGAGGTAGAAAAGCTTCTGCAGGAAAAGCAGGATGAGCTGGATCGGGAAATGGCATCCGGAGGTGGAAATTCCGGTGGTGACGGAAAACTCTGTTGGCCATTGAAAGGGGGAGCAGGACGACTTTCTTCCGCTTTTGGAAAAAGAAGCAGTCCGACGGCAGGTGCCAGCAGTTATCATAAGGGAATTGATCTTGCCATCGCATCCGGGACGCCGATATTGGCGGCAGGAAGCGGAAAAGTGGTGACGGCTGCATATAGTTCAAGTGCCGGAAATTATGTCATGATTTCCCATGGAAACCGGTTGTATTCGGTATATATGCATTGTTCCCGGCTTGCCGTGAAAACAGGAGACAGTGTGGCGCAGGGAAAGGTTATCGCCTATGTTGGCTCTACAGGGATATCGACGGGGGCTCATTTGCATTTTGGGATTTCAAAGAATGGAAATTATGTCAATCCTTTAAATTATATATCTCGATAAGGGGGAAAATTATGAAGAAAAGAGAAATGAAAAAATTTTTGCCGGGGGTAGCCGTTGGTTTTTTTCTGGCTGTTTTCGTGATGCTTGTCCTTCATTTGTCAGGGATTCGTTTATTCCCGTCAACGTCGCTGGCGGATAACATATATGAGCGTGCACAGATTGTCGAATCGTATATTGACCGGTACTATTGGAAAAAAGACATATCGGAGCAGACCATGTCAGAGTACGCTGCGAAAGGCATGGTTGCCGCTTTGGGTGACAAATACTCCTACTATTACACATCGGATGAACTGAAAGAAAGTTTGGAAGATGTGGAGGGGGACTATGATGGAATCGGTGCCTCAATTGCGTGGGACAAAAAGAGCGGCGAAAAAAAGATTACGGAAGTTCAAAAAGGAACTCCGGCGGAAAAAGCCGGATTAAAAAAGGATGATGTCATTGTAAGAGTGGGGGATGTGGAAATGGCTCAAAAATCTCTGGATGAGGTCGTGAAATTAATCAGGGGAAAAGAAGGAAAAGAATCCGTTCTTACCGTCAGCCGACAGGAAAAAGGGAAAAAAGTAACGAAAGTAATAACGGTTGCAACAGAAAAAATTGTCAGTCAGACGGTGTCTTATAAGATGATGGAAGATAAAATAGGATATATTATGATAACTTCCTTCAACAAGGAAACCGTGGAGCAATACGAGAAAGCACTGGAGAATTTAGAACAAAAAGGACAAAAGGCGCTGATTGTAGATTTGCGCAACAATGGAGGGGGTTCTCTGACCGCAGTTATTGACATGCTTGACCGTATGCTGCCAAAAGGAGATTTGATAACGGAAAAAAACAGAGTGAGCGGAGATAAGCTTTATACTTCCACGGATGAGAAGCATTTTGATAAGCCGGCTGCCATATTGATTAATGGAGAAAGTGCCAGCGCGTCAGAAGTATTTGCCGGATGTATGCAGGTTCGCGGGGCGGCTGTTCTGGTAGGAGAAAAGAGTTATGGGAAAGGCATTGTTCAGACTATTTTTTCTCTGGAAAAATCCTGTGGCGGCGGAATAAAGCTGACGACGGGAGAGTATCTTCTTCCCGGAAAACGTTCCATTCATGAAAAAGGACTGACACCCGATGTTGAAGTTAAATACACGGGTGCCGGAAAGAAAATAGGCGGAAAAGATGATAATCAGCTGCAAAGAGCGGTGGAAGTGATGAAAGAGAAAGTGAATGAATAATTGAACTAAAAACAAAATTAAAAGAATTCTATGGTTGCGTTCTATTTTTAGAAGTGTTACACTGAATAATATCTTTTTTGAAAAGCCATAAAGGAGGTTATCTGCGTGCTGTCGAAATTTAGTGTACGAAAACCATTTACTGTTCTTGTAGCAGTTGTTATATGTCTGGTTTTGGGATTTTTATCATTCCGGAATATGAGTACGGACTTTTTACCAAGTATGGAGCTCCCCTATGCTCTTGTAATGACAACCTATCCGGGAGCCAGTCCGGAAGAAGTGGAAAAAGCGGTATCGGAACCGGTAGAACAGGCGATGTCAAGAATTAATAATGTAGAGCAGCTGCAGTCCATTTCCGTAAACAACATGTCTATTGTTGTTATGGAATTTAATGATGGGACTGACATGGGTTCTACTACTGTAGATATGAGGGAAAGTCTGGATACGGTGACAGCCGCATTCGATGACAGCGTCGGAAGTCCGACCATTATGAAGATAAATCCGGATATGATGCCGATTATGGTGGCGGCGCTTGATTACGAAGGCTTGGAAAGTGCAGAAGTTACCAAAAGAGCAGAGAAAGAAATTATTCCGGAGCTGGAGAGTGTGGAAGGAGTGGCTTCCGTTAATGAATCCGGAACCATTGAAGAGAAAATTCAGGTTATTATCCAACAGGATAAGATCGATAAAATGAATGGTTTGGTGCAGGATGCAATTGACGGCAAATTATCGGACGCACAGGATAAAATTGATGACGGCAAGAAGAAGCTGGAAGATGGGAAGGAGAAGCTTAACTCCGGAAAAGAGAAAGCGGCAGACAAAATTGCTAAGGGAGAGACGAAGCTTAATAATGCGTCGGAACAGATAAAAGAGGGTCTGAAGGCAATTGAGGAAAATAAAGAGAAAATAAAAAAACAGCAGAAGACGCTGAAAGAGACGGAGAAACAGGTTAATGACGGTCTGGCTTCCATTGCGGCCAACAAGACAAAACTGAAAAGCAGCATTCAGACTCTGACATCTTCCAAGGAGCAGATTTCCGGGTTGAAAACTTCTCTGGGACAGCTGGAAGCGCAGGAATCTTCTTTGAAAAAGCAGATTGATGCTCTGGGTGATAAAGCGTCGAAGGAATTGAAAACATCGCTTTCTTCCGTACAGACGCAGCTGCAGGTTGTGCGTGGTAAGATGAAGGAGGCAGGGCTGACGGAAGAAACGCTCCCTTCAAAGCTGGCGGAGGTTACTTCTGCCCTGACTTCTGCAAGCAGCGGGCTGACAGAGTTGGAAAAGCAGGAAAAGACACTTACAAAGAATAAGAAAAAGGTGACGGCCGCAAAGAAAAAAATAGCGTCCGGGTTGAAAAAACTGAATACAACGAAGAAAAAGCTGGAGAAAGGGAAAATTACAACGGCATCCGCGTTGGAGCAGCTGAATAAGCAGAAAATTTTATCCAGTATTGAACTTAGTGTGTCGGAGGCACAGATTAACAGCGGAAAAAAGGAACTGGAGGATGCTGACGATCAATTAAAAGACACAAAGAAGACAACAAAAGATAATGCGAATCTGAATAAAATAATAACAAAAGAAATGATTGAAAATATTTTGAAGGCTGAGAACTTTGATATGCCTTCCGGTTATGTTACAGAGGAAGACGCCTCTTATCTGGTGCGTGTCGGAGATAAAATTCAATCAGAAGATGATATAAAAAATCTTGTAATTCTTGATATGGATTTGGATGGACTGGATCCCATTACTTTATCCGATGTTGCTGATGTGGCGGTGACAGACAATGCAGAGGACGTTTACACGGTTGTGAATGGAAATGCTGCCGTTCTCGTAACGATGCAGAAGCAGTCCGGTTATTCTACAGGGGATGTTACCGGTGCTTTACAGGAACGATTCGGAGAATTAGAGGAAGAGAACAATGGTTTACATATATCCGTACTGATGAATCAGGGTGTATATATTGACCTTGTAGTGGACGCCGTTGTGCAAAATCTTTTATTGGGTGGTCTGCTTGCTATTTTGATTCTGCTGTTTTTCCTGCGGAGTCTGCGGCCGACTCTGATTGTAGCATGTTCCATTCCGCTGAGTGTTGTGGCGGCGATTGTTGCCATGTACTTTAGTGGAGTTACCTTAAATATTATTTCCCTGTCCGGTCTGGCGCTTGGTGTTGGTATGCTGGTTGACAATTCCATCGTTGTAATCGAAAACATATTCCGGCTCAAACAGCTCGGTTATACGACGAAGGAGGCGGCCGTAGAGGGGGCCCGTCAGGTAGCCGGAGCGATTGTTGCCTCAACACTGACAACGATTTGTGTATTTGCCCCCATAATTTTTACGGAAGGACTGACGAGGCAGCTGTTTGTCGATCTGGCTCTGACACTTGCTTATACACTTGGGGCAAGTCTGCTTGTGGCACTTACTCTGGTGCCGGCGATGTCAGCGGGGCTGATTCGGCGTATTCCGGAAAAAGAGTCTCGGATAGTCGGCGGTATGCAGCGTCTTTACGGAAAGACAATAGATTTTGTCCTTCGATATAAAGCCGTGGTTTTGGTGGGAGCTGTTGTGCTTCTTGGTTTGTTTGCCGTGTTGGCATTTGGACGGGGATTCTCCATGGTACCGGAAATGGAAAGTACACAGATGACCGTAACCGTGACACTGGATGAAGATGCGGAAATGGAAGATACGAAGCAGATATCCAATCAGGTTATAGATAAGATTCGTGAAATATCGGATGTAGAGACGGTAGGTGCGTATAGCGGTACCGGTTCGTCCATGTCGATGCTTACCGGTGACAGCGGCGAGAGCACCGTCACGATGTATATCCTTTTGAAAGAAGACCGTGAATTAACAAATAAGGAAGTAACGGAACAAATAGAACAAAAAACAGAAAAATTGGATTGCGAAGTAGACGTAAATGCCTCTGCCATTGATATGAGTGCTCTTATGGGTGAAGGAGTCAATATCATGATAAAAGGAAAGGATCTGGATAAACTGCAGAGTCTTTCCGAAGATTTAATGAAGGAACTGGAAAAGGTAGAGGGGTTGGACGAAATTACGAACGGGCTGGAAGACTCCGGAGAAGAATACCGTATTTCAATTGACAAGGCAAAGGCGATGAAGTATTCGCTCACGGTGGCACAGGTATATCAGCAGATTCAGGCGAAGCTCAAAGATGCATCGTCTGCCTCCACTGTTTCCACGGATACCGATGATTATGGAGTTTATGTGACATCTTCAAAAGATGAGAATATGACACGTAATGATGTTAAAAAAATGAAAATAGAGTATACGGACGCAACAACACAGAAAACAAAAAAGGTACGATTGGACAAAATAGCAGATTTTGAAACAGCGGATTCGCCGTCTTCCATTTACCGTAACGGACAGACACGCTATGTGACCGTTAAAGCAGATATCAAAGACGGATATATCGTCAGCGACGTCTCAAAAGAAGTAGAAAAGGTCGTCAATGGTTTTGAAAAACCGGCCGGATACGATTTTGAACTGGATGGAGAGAATGAGGCAACAACAGAAGCAATGGAACAGGTAATTCTGATGATGGCGCTTGGTATCCTTTTGATGTACCTGATTATGGTGGCTCAGTTCCAGTCGCTTTTATCACCATTTATCATTCTGTTCACGGTTCCGCTCGCATTTACCGGTGGATTCCTTGGGCTGTGGATTTCCGGAAGTGATGTCAGCGTAATTGCCATGATTGGGTTTGTTATGCTGGCCGGAATTATCGTAAACAATGGTATTGTGCTGGTGGATTATATTAATCAGCTTCGACGTGAGGGAATGGAAATGAA
>CAZGDT010000106.1:0-5703 GCA_964524245.1 uncultured Eubacterium sp.
TCTTTACGGTTTTGTTATACGAACAGAGGAAATCGTTAATTCAGAAGAGTCCGGATATATCAATTATTATTTTTCGGAAGGAAGCAGAATTGGCAAAGGCGATGTTGCGTATACAACTGACGGTGACGGTGCCGTAAGCAGCGTTTTAGATCAGATGCGGGACGAACAGGACAATTCCGTTGAATTAACTAAAATGAGGGAAACAATTTCATCTTTTTACAGTTCATTTCATTTTTCAAATTACAATGACGTGACAAAACTTCATTTTGACGTGAAAAATATTATTTTTGATAAGAATAACGGAAGTTTATACAGCGATTTAAAAAAAGCTTTGAAATCTTCCGGTAAAGGTAATAATTTCAAAAAAGTTAATGCAAAAAAAAGCGGCGTCATTTCTTATACCATGGATGGATACGAAAGTATAAGGCAGGATGATATTACAAAAGAGGTTTTTGATAATTACGGAAGTGTTGTACGAAAACAAATGCAAAAAGATGGAATTGTACCGGCCGGAACACCTGTATATAAACTCGTCACCAACAATGACTGGTCCATCGTCGTAAAACTCGATGAAAGTTATTATAATGCCCTTAAAGATAAGGATACGGTGAGGGTAACCATTATAAAAGATAATATTTCTTTTAATGCAAATATTGAGCTTTTCAAAAAAAACGGTACACAATTTGCAAGTTTAAGCACATCACGATACATGGAACGATACATAAATGATCGTTTTCTGCAAATTGAATTCAATTTAAAATCAGCAGCCGGCCTGAAAATTCCAAATAGTTCAATTTTGAAAAAAGATTTTTATGTAATACCGAATCAGGCTGTTACAAATGGAGCAGATGGTGTTGGGGTGGTAAAACAAATCACGGGAGAGAGCGGAAAAACTTCCCACGAATTTATTTCGCTAAAAAAATCAATTCATTTGGAAAATGAATATTATGTTAGTACGTCCCTTCTTCAGGGTGGTGATATTTTGATGGATGCCTCGTCAGGAGAGAATTACATTGTAAACAAACAAAAAAAACTTTCCGGTGTTTATTATGTAAACGAGGGATATTGTCAGTTTCGTCCTATTGAAGTATTATATCGGAATAAAGAATACTCAATCATTTCCGACCACACAGAATATGGGCTTTCTGCATATGATCATATTGTCGTGGATCCCGTAAGTCTGAACGATGATGATTTTATAGAATAATCAAAAATATTTTTAGGAAAAGAGGTCAAAAATGGTTACTGAAAACTTAAAACACGTTGAAGAAAAAATCATGGCTGCCTGCCAACGTGCCGGACGCCCAAGAGAAGATGTTACACTGATTGCCGTAAGCAAAACAAAGCCTGTTGTAATGATTCAGGAAGCAATGAAAGCCGGCATTATTACATTTGGAGAAAATAAAGTTCAGGAAATCATAGAAAAGCAAAAATTACTGACGGAGCCTCTTGACTGGCATATGATTGGACATTTACAGCGTAACAAAGTAAAACAGATTGTAGGAAAAGTTACAAGAATTCATTCTGTGGACTCGATTCGTCTGGCCGGACAGATTCAGAATGAATCACAAAAAAAGCAATTGATATCAGATATCCTGATTGAGGTTAATATGGCGAAAGAAGAATCTAAATATGGTTTCATGCCGGAAGAAACGTTGGAGGCCGTTTATGAAATGGCTTCTTATCCAAACATCCGCATAAAGGGCCTCATGACCATTGCTCCAAATGTTTCCAATCCTGAGGATAACCGCATTCATTTTCACAATTTGCATAAATTACTGGTTGACATTAATAGCAAAAACATTGATAATATTAATATGAGTGAACTTTCCATGGGAATGACCGGAGATTACGAAGTAGCGATTGAAGAAGGTGCTACTTTTGTTCGTGTAGGAACCGGCATATTTGGAAACAGACAATATTTATAGAAAGGAACATGAGATATATGGGTATTAATTCCATTTTAAATTTCTTTAAAATTCCGGATGATTTTGAAGACGATTATGAGGATGATTTTGTTGAAGAATCTGCAAGAGCCAGAACATCCCGACAAGTACAAAAGGAAGAAGAATTTGAGGAGTCACCAAAACAGCGCTCCGGTTTTTTGAGCTCAAAGCCGAAAGTTGTTCCGATGAATAACCGTGCCATGATGGAAGTTAATATTATTAAACCTAACACATTTGAAGATTCACAGAATATATGTAATATGTTACTTTCCGGCCGGCCGGTTGTTGTGAATCTGGAAGGATTTGATCCGGATGATGCACAACGGATAATGGATTTTGTTTCCGGATGTATTTATGCCATTAAGGGGCAGTATCATCAGATTTCCAAATATATTTTCATATTTACACCTGAAAATGTGGATATTAGTGGCGATTCATTTTCTCTTGATGGGAATACTGCAAAAATGCCAACGATTAATCGCGAGTTCTAACCAATATCTTTAAGGAGATGAAAAATCATGATGTCACCACTTGATTTAAAGAACAAAAAAATTGAGCCAAGAAAAAGAAAATATTATGACAAAGATGATATGGATGAATATCTTGAGTTTGTCTTTGAAGAATACAAGAAGTTATATGATGAAAACCAGGAATTACAAAAAAACAACAGGTCTTTGAACGAAGGTGTCCAATATTATCGTTCCATAGAGACAACAATGCAGAAAGCATTGGTTTTGGCGGAAAAGACAGCAAAAGAAACAAAAGATGCTGCGCAGCTGAAAGCGGAAGCAATTGAAAAAGATGCAAATGCAAAGGCAGAAAAAATTGTGTCTGAAGCAGAGCAGCAGTATGATAAATTAAAAGATAAGAGTTTGTATTTAGTACAGCAGTTTAATCAATATAAAATGCAGTTAAAACAGGTGGCATCCGCACAGTTGGAGCTGATAACAAGTGATTCATTTGATATCTATTCTCCTGAATTGGAATCTGCCATTCAGCCTGATAACAAGGCTATCGAAATGCCAAAGGAAGAACAGAAGGAGGAAGATTTCGGTAAGACAACGGTTCTTCCTGATGTACGTGCAAATCGCAATATATCAAATACGATACAAAATTCGGAGAATGAATCCGATATATTATCAGCTGATACTATTGATTTAAGCAGCTCAATTGAAAAAATCCGGGAAGTTGAATCAGCGCAAAGTCCTAAAGATGTTGTGACAAAAGAAGTACAGGATGCACTTGTATTGGAGCCGGTAGATGCTGTCGTTACAGAGCCTCTTGAATTAAAAGCGGAAGATATGAAACATGAGTCTTCTCCGGAAGTATTGGAACTTGAGGAAGATGAAGAAAATGAAGCACCAACATTAGATTCATTATTACAAAGCATCAATATAGGGAAAAATAACAAAAAAAAGGAAGGGCAGGACGAAGATCCCTTTGAATTTCTTGGTTCTGTAGATGATTTTTGATGTTTCGAAACAAAAAGTTTGTGATTACAAATTTAGTTTTTTCCCTTGTTTTTATTGCATTAATTGCCATTGACCGTATCACAAAAGACTTGGCAATTATCCACCTGAGGGGAAATGAAATTGAATTGGTTCCGGGAGTTTTATCTCTTCATTATTTAGAGAATCCGGGGGCGGCATGGGGAATACTTCCCGATGCTATTTGGTTATTTTCGATTATAACGGTTCTTGTAATTGCCGGCATGGCATATTTTTATTCAAGGATTCCGTTCGAAAAAAAATATCTTCTTTTACGTGTTTCAATTATTATGTTAGCTTCCGGTTCAATAGGTAATTTTATTGATCGGATGAGATGGCATTATGTAGTGGACTTTATTTATTTTAAGTACATCCATTTTCCGGTATTCAATATTGCAGATTGTTATGTATGCATCTCTGCATTATTGCTTATATATTGTTTATTATTTCGTTATAAGGAAGAAGATTTTTTGTGGAAAAAGAAAGAATAACAATTTGGGTAGAAGAGGAGTCAGAATGTCGTGTTGATCGTTATTTAGCAGATCATACAGACTATTCACGGTCTTTTATTCAAAAACTAATTGAAAATGAAAAAATAACATTGAACGGGAATAAGCTTGAGAAGCGAAAAGTTCCCGTTTCTTTTGGTGACAAAATTTGTTTGGAAATACCCCAGCCGGAACACTTAGAGATTACAGCTGAAAAAATGGATCTTATTATTCTTTATGAAGATGAAGATGTTCTTGTTGTAGATAAACCTAAAGGTATGGTTGTACATCCTTCTGCAGGTCACACAAGCCATACTCTAGTAAACGGATTACTGTATCACTGCAAGGGACATCTGTCAGGAATAAATGGTGTTATGCGACCGGGAATTGTTCATCGAATAGATAAAGATACAACCGGAGCTCTTATCGTTTGTAAAAATGATATTGCACATCAATCTTTGGCCAAACAGCTGCAAAAACATTCAATTACAAGAAAATACGAAGCCATTACATATCACAATTTTTCAATGGAACAGGGAACGGTTGATGCCCCCATTGGACGTCATCCGACAGATAGAAAAAAAATGACGGTTGTTTCCGAAGGAAAAGGGAAGAGTGCCATAACACACTATCAGGTATTATCCCATTTAAATCATAATTTTAACCATATCCAATGCCGGCTCGAAACAGGACGCACGCATCAAATACGCGTTCACATGTCGTACATTCAACATCCGTTGCTTGGTGACACAGTTTATGGTCCGAAACCAAATAAAAAATTTGATTATTTAGAAGGGCAGACGCTTCATGCACGTATTATAGGATTTCAACATCCAAAAACAAATCAATATATTGAAATCGAATCACCGCTCCCACAATATTTTGTAGATCTGCTTGAAACCCTCGAAAAATCGTAAATTATCACAAAAAATCCTTGACAATCGGGTTACTATAGGTGTAGAATTTATGTATTCAGCACGACAAGTTTGGGGTGATTTTTTCTACAACCGTAGATATGCCATATCCACAACTGTAGAAAAAGACTATGAGAAGGAGAATTGACATTTATGAGCAGTAATCGAACAAAAGAAATGCGATTGCACGAGGGTGAACTCAATGTAATGGAATTATTATGGTCCAATAAAGTTCTTGCGGCAAAAGATATTTCTAAGATTATAAAAGAATATATCGGATGGGAAAAGAATACCACATATACGGTTATTAAACGATTAATTGATAAAGGGGCAATTCAACGTGAAGATCCGGGATTCTTGTGCAGCGCTAAAGTTACAAAACGGGAAATTCAGGACATTGAAACAAAAGCATTGCTAAATAAAATGTTCAATGGCTCATTCATAACGTTTATTAATGAATATATTAGTAACCAGGCATTAACAACGGAAGAAATAATAGAATTACAAAGAATGTTGAATTATAAGTAAAAAAGAAGAATCGCACTTGACAAAATACGAATATAAAGAAAGTGCGATTCTTCTTTTTATGACTCTATTGGACAAACTCCAGTTTTTCAAAAAGACTTGTAATATTTACGCTTATCTGTTATAATTACAATAAGATTACAATTTGGGGAGGCTTTCATATGGATAAAAAAATTACTTATTATGAACAAACTTCACGCAATAATACACTTAAGCTTAGGAATGTACTCCAAACATTACCGGCATTCGCAAAAGATTATTTTCGTGCCATAGAACCAAATACGTCAGCAAAAACAAGAATACCTTATGTATATGACATACGTCTGTTTTTTTTATATTTATT